>WHST01000143.1 GCA_009379955.1 Streptosporangiales bacterium
CACCAGCAGCACGAACACGACCGGCAGCGAGATCGCCTCGGCACGGGTGAGGTCCTCACCCACCTGGTCACTCACGTCGCGGTTCACCGCCGCCTGACCGCCGACCTGCTCGGTGAGACCAGGCGCGTCGAGCTTCGGCTGGAACTCTCTCGGCCCCGACGTCCACCGCGGTTGTGGTCACCTCTGGCCGTGCGCTTCTCATCCGCCGGGCCGACAACGGCCACTGGCAGCCGCCGGGCGGTGTCCTCGAGCTCGGCGAGTCGATCCAGGCTGGCCTGACACGCGAGGTGTGGGAGGAGACCGGCCTCACTGTGACGGTGCGGACGCTCACCGGCGTGTACAAGAACCAACGCCCTCGGGGTCGTCGCGTTGGTGTTCACCTGCGCCCCGGTCGGCGGTGAGCTGACCACCAACGCGGAGGTCACCGCGTTTCGGTGGGCCTCCCCGGGTGACCTGGACGGCCTCATGGTGCCCGCACTCGCGGTCCGAGTCCGTGACGCGTTCGAGTACTGCGGGAGCCCAGCAGTCCGCTCTCACATGGATCGCGCGGGACGAGTACGCCTTGTCGCCGCGGACCGCGTCCGGCCGGGTTCGTGGTCGGCCGACCGCGGCAGCATGTCCTCGATCAACGACCACTGAGCATCCGACAGCACTGAAACCGCGACATGCTCACAGACTCTCAGAACGCCACCGATTCATTTGTCACCCTAGATGACTAAGCGAGAATCCGGCACGCTTACAGGCTGTTCAGCTTGACAGGGGCCGTCCGGGTTACGCCCACTGGCACGACAGAGACGTCCGGCGGTCAAGGTGCCCGCCAGCGCCTTGGGTCAACGGGCGCTACTTCTCGGCAGTGCCGGATTCCCCGCTGATGGATTCCTGATAGATGTCCGCGTAGGTGCGCGAGTCTTTCACCAGGTCGTCGCAGAAGGCCGCGACATCGTTGCCGATGAGCTCCAGAACTCCCTTGCCGGCCGCGACGCCCTCCTCGAAGAAATCGACGATCCCCGAGAGCAGGGATCCGTCAGCCAACCCGACCGGTCCGATCTTGAAGAGGTACCTCTGAAGTTCCTTATAGACGATCTGGTAGTCCGGTGGGAGTGCCTTGACCCGCGCCATGTGCGATCGCCATTGCCTCTTGCCCTCGATGATGTCTTGAATGCCCACGTCAGCCTCCTAGCTGGCCCAATTTCCTTGCGACGTTCCTGTTCAACTGTTCGCGCCACCGGTCGCGATAGCTCCGGGCTCCTTCTCCGCCGGCCAGCGCCGCGCAGAAGCCCTCGATGTCGTCACCCAGCACCTCGTGAATGCTCTGCCCATCGGCCGCTGTCTCTTCGAGCAGCCCCAGAGCACCGTCGAGAATCGGCATCAGGTTTCGACCTGTGAAGTCCGAGTAGGGAGAAAGATGACCCTTGAGCTCTTCCCACGCCGCCCGATAGTCGGCCGGTAATGCCTCGGCCCGCGCTTCGAATGCCGTCCATTCCCTGGTGAGATCGCTGCCTGTAATGGTCTCCCAGAAGTTCATCTCCCGCCCTCCTTGAGCTTGTCGATCCGTGATGTGATGTACTCCCATTTCGCCCAGAACGTCGCGAGTTCTTCGCGCCCCGCGTCGTTGAGCGCATAGAACTTGCGCGGCGGGCCCAGTCCGGACGGTCGTTTCGTCACCTGGACGAGCCCGTTCTTCTCCAGTCGCAGCAGGATGGTGTAAACCGTCCCCTCGACGACGTCGGCGAAGCCGAGTTCGTTCAGCCGACGCGTGATGGCGTACCCGTAGGTCTCCTCGCTGCCGATGATCTCAAGCACGCAGCCCTCAAGCGTGCCCTTCAGCATCTCAGTCAGGTCGTCCATGGTGAGTCCTCTTCGGTCCTCCCGGTACTCTGTGATACCGAATACCACTATACGGTACCACAGAGTAGTGGATCATGCCCAGCACGCGATCACCTACCGCGCCGCGGTCGTCCTAACGCCGTCATCGCCCGGACCGGACAGTTGTCAGATACGCCCTGTGTCCTGTTGATCAAGTGGTTGCGGGGTTGGTCGGAGGTCCCTGACGACACCGGCGGGTATCGGGGCCAGCTGGCGGTCCTGGTCAAGCCGAACGGGCTGTTCGGTCGCGTCTACATGGCCGCGATCAAGCCGTTTCGGTACCTTTTCGTGTACCCGGCACTCGTGCGCACGATCGAGCGCGACTGGCAGGAGCGGTCGGCGGTCACCTGAGCGCCGGCCCCCAGTCGAACCGGAACAGGCGGGAGAAGTTCCGCAGGGGCCGGATCGTGTTCATCGCACGGAACAGTCGGCGTTGCCGTCTGTCGGGTATCTCGGCGTATCGCCGCATGGCAGACACCCGGTCCACGAGACGCAGCCGGGGGTTCCATCGTTCGATCTCGTGGGCGTCCCGGGTGCCCCAGTGCTGGATCTTCGTCAACCTGACGATCCACGGGGGCAGTCCGTCGAACAGCAGTTCCCCGGTGTCGAAGCGGTCGGTGAGGCGCTGGAGCAGCTGCCTGACCTCGGCCCCGGTCAGGTACGGCAGCAGCCCTTCGGCGATGACGAGCACCGGGCGTCCGGACGGCACCTGCTGCAGCCAGTCCGGGTCGGTCACCGAAGCGCCGAGCATCTGATATCCGTCGGTTTCGTCGTAGAGCTTCCTCCGCAGCTCCATCACCTCGGGCACGTCGACGTCGAACCAGTGCACGCCGGCCGGCACGTCGAGCCGGAACGCGCGGCTGTCCAGACCGCAGCCGAGGTGCAATGCGACCGCGTCGGGGTGCCCGGCGAGGAAGTCCGTGGTCCAGGTGTCGAACTGCCTCGCTCGCAGTGCCACCAGGTATTGGTTGCTCGACGCCCGAAGACTCTTGCGCATCCGCTCGAAGTCGTACTCGATGCGCTCCACCGCCTCGGCGGCCGCGTGGTCGCGGAGGATCGAGTGCTCGGAGCGGCTCTCGTACGCGCGCAGATACAGGGTGCACAGCATCGTCCACCCGACCGATCCCCAGGCGACGTCGGTGAAGTCGACCTTGTCCTCGGCCATGATCAGCCCTGCCTGTTCTGTGTGCGGAACTGCTGCCAGCGCTCGATGAGCGCCTCGGTCTCCTCTGCCTGGAACCGGAAGAAGTCCCGCACGTCCTCGAGTCGTTCCCGCTGCTCGTCGCGGTCGCGGTCGACGACCGACAACCCAAGCTCGACCGCGTCGAGGGCGCTGCGCGCGTGCGCCATCTGCACGCGCAGGACATGGGTGAAACCGCCCGGTGTGATCCGGTAATGGTGTTGGCGGTCGGCCACCGGGAACCGTTCGACCATCCCGGCCTCCTGCAGCTGTCTGACCACCGTGCTGATCGAGGCCTTGCTCGCCTCCAGCGCCGCCGCCATCTCGGTGAGCGACTGGTGCGGAGGATCGCAGATCGTCAGCCACGCGTAGATCCGGCCCATCGTGCGGGGCCCGCCGAACCTCTCGAAGCACAGGCCCATCCGGTCCAGGAACTCGCGTTCTCCCGCGGTCGGCGTCGCCATCGGCACACCTCTCGTACAGTACGTTAACTACATACTGAACGAACTGTACACCGCCGTCGGTCCACCATCTGCCAGAAGCCGCAGTGGTGGGTGGTGGCCGGGTTCACCGGTGTGGTCCGTGCGATGGCGATCGACAATGTTCCAGCACTGGTGCGGCGCGGCGTTGTTAACGGGATTGCTAACGAGACACCCCGTTACGCCCGTCGATCGGTGCCCCGTAGATCTGGCTCGTGACGGTTGTGTTGGCGTGCCCGAGACGGCCGCTTGAACGACCCTGGCTTGGTGCGGGAACCGGTGCTCAAGATCCTTCCGGATGACACGGTCGCGGTCACCTACGACCGTCCCGGTCTCGGCGACAGCGACGCTTCTGACGATTCGGTGCGACGCCGTTACGGCGCCGCGATGTCGACGCCGAGTGACATGGTCGTCTCGCGTACCCGCGTCGCCACCTCCACGGCGTTCGGCCCGTCGCTGTGCACGCAGAAGCTGCCGCAGCCGGCCATGGACACCCCGGTGCCGGCCGCGGTGCCGACCGTGCCCTCACCGAGATATCGACGTACCTGCGACTCGGAGTACTCCGGATCGGTCCACTGCTTGCGCGGCTCGATGATCAGCCGGCCCTCCGCCGTGTACTCGAGGTCCGTGTAGACCTCGGGTACCACCCGTACGCCGCGCCGGTCGAGCTCGGTGCAGAACGCCACGCCGTCTGCCGGCGCCGGCCAGTAGACCATCACGTCTTCCCCGCAACGCGCCACGGCATCTGCGGCCGCTACGGCCAGCGAGTCGTCGTCGCGAAGCAGTGCGAAGAACGCGCCGTGCGCCTTGACGTGGTGGAGTCGACCGCCGAGCGCGTCGACGAATCCCTTGAGCGCGCCCGTCTGGTACGTGATGTAGTCGGCGGCCTCGTCGGGACGGAGCGCCAGCTTCCTGCGTCCGAAGCCGAGCAGGTCGGGAAACCCGGGGTGCGAGCCGATCGCCACGTCATGCTCGAGGCACAGCTCCACGGTCCTGCGCATGATGCCGGGGTCGCCCGCGTGGAAGCCACACGCGATGTTCGCCGACGAGATCAGCTTCATCAGCGCCTCGTCGTCGGCCAATGACCAGACGCCGAAGCCCTCGCCCATGTCGCAGTTGATGTCGAACGTCTTGCTCATGCGGCTCGCACCTCCTCGACCAGCGCGTTCTGCTCGTCCGCCAGCGCCTGCGCCTGCTCCACCGAGACCGGGCGCAGCGTGATCTTGTCGGCGCCGGGGCGCATCTGGCCGAGCTTCCACATGCTGGCGTGCGCGACGACCGCGACGACGACGAACCCCCCGGACGTCGGACCGTCGGGACCGAGAATGACGGGGGTGTCGCCGTTCAGGTTGATGCCACCGACCGGGTATCCGTTGTCGAGGATGTTGGACGGGTGGCCGCCGGCGATCCCGCCGTTCGAGCGCGCCCAGGTCAGCCGCTGTGCGTCGAGCCTGATGCCGGTGCGGTTGGAGTTGCGGTCGACGGTCCACTGCCTGGTGAACAGCAGCGCTACGTCCTCCTCGGCGAGGAACTCCTCCGACGCGTGCGGTCCCGGCACGACCTCGAGGTCCCACTCGTTCACGTACGCGGGCAGCCGACTCTGGTCGAGACTGCCACGGCTCGCCCGGCGTGGCTCGCCGACGGGCAGCACGTCGCCCTTGCGCAGGGCACGTCCTTCGACACCGCCGAGCGCGCCCATCGTGTACGTGGCGCGCGCACCGAAGACCTCAGGTACGTCGATGCCGCCCGCGACCGCGATGTACACCCGGAAGCCTGGCCCCTTCGCGATGCCGAGCCGCAGCTCACCGCCGGCGGGCACCTCGACCGCCTGCCAGGAAGGCACCGGCTCGCCGTCCACGGTGGCCTCGACGGTGGCGCCCGTCAGTGCGACGACCGCGGCCCGGTCGAACCTGAGCTTCGCCTTGCCGAGCGCCACCTCCAGTGCCGCGTCGCCCGGCTCGTTGCCCACGAGCGCGTTGCCCAGCCGGAGCGCGAGGTGGTCCATGGCACCCGCGGGGAAGAAGCCGCGAGACATCAGGCCGACGCGACCTGGGTAGTCCTGGACGGTGGTCTGGATTCCTGGCTGCAGTACCTCGATCGTCATGGTGCCTCCCTCACGGAACCTCGGTGACGGCGGCCGCGGAATCCCTGATACGGGCCCATTCCTCGGCTTCCTCGCGGTGCTGGGCACTCCAGGCGAGGTGCGCGGCGACGTCGAGCGTGCCGTCTTCGACCTGGTATTCGTACTCGCCCGTGTGCACGCGGGCGAACGTGTCGAGCAGCTCGTCCTCGCTGACCTGGTGGAATCGGATGCGGTCGCCGGGTTTCACCATGATCGGGTCTTCGGCGAAGATCGGATTGCGTTGCTGCGGGTCGAAGATCGGCAGCGTCCGGCCGATCAGCTGGTAGCCGCCGGGGGACTCGACCGGGTAGATCGAGTAGCACGGACCGCCCAGCCCGATCGCGCCCTCCGCCGTCCACGTGCGGGTGGGGTTGTACTTCGGCGCGAACAGCACGTGTCGCGGGTCGACGGGGAACATGAAGGGCAGACCGGGGAAGAACCCGATGAAACCGGTCCACAGGTCGGTGGCAGTGACGTGCTCGACGAGCTCGTCCAGGTCCCGCAGCCCGTTGTACTGCAACGTGTAGTCGATGTTGTTGTCGTTGACACAGTTCGGCGCGTCCGGTCTGATGCTCCTCGCGTACCGTTCGACGGCCTGCCGCGACTGTGAGTCGTCGAAACACGCGGGCAGCCGGAAGAGCCGGCTCGGCAGCACGAGGCCATCGACACCCGGCAGGTCGTCGTGGACGGCGTCCAGCTCACGCACCAGGTCGGTGGGCTTGACCGTCGCCGCGTCGTACGACACGAGCATCGACCTGAACCCTGGTGACGTCTCGACGAGCCCGTCGAGACCTACCTCCTCGAGCTTGGCCTCGACGCTGTGCACGTAGAAGTTGAGCGTGAGGTCGAACTCCATCGGGCCGTACTCCACCAGCAGGTAGCGGTCGCCAGCGGACCGGTAGGTGATGCTGGGCTTCCCGTCGTCATGCTCCCGTCTGCCGAGTACGGCAGGCGGGATGTCCGCCCACCCCTTGACCGTTACCGCGGACTGTTGCATCAGTCGCCCTCCTCACGAGGTGGCCTTGCCAGCGGCCACCTGGGTCCGTGCACGGGTGCGCAGCCGGTCGGCGACGACGGCGAAGACGAGTGCCAGGCCGATGGCGATGCTCTGCTGGTTCGAGCCGAGGCGCATCAGGTTCATTCCGTTGGTGAGCAACATGATGAAGACGACGCCGAGTATGGTGCCGCCGACGCTGCCCCGTCCACCGCGCAACGACGCCCCGCCGATGATCGCGGCCGTGATCGACTGCAGCGCGAACTGGGCGCCGAGCAGCGGCTGACCCGACGACACCCGTGCGGTCAGCAGCCAGCCCGCGTACGACGTGAGCATCGCGCAGGCCACGTACGTCACCAGCAGGGTCACGCGGACCTTGATGCCGGCGACCCTGGCCGCGGTGGCATTGCTGCCGATCGCGTACAGGTGCCTGCCGTAACGGGTCCAGCCGAGCGCGAGGAAGAGCACCACGACCACGGGCACGGTGAGCAGCACGCCGACAGGGACACCGGCGAGCGAGCCGGAACCGACCTCGTAGACGAAGGTGCGCGGCAGCCCGCCGACCTCCTGGCCACCGCTGATGAGCAGCGTGATGCCCGCGAAGACCGACGACGTGGCCAGCGTGACGATGAACGGGTTGACGTTGAGTACGGCGACACCGAGGCCGTTCGCGAGACCGATGACCAGGCCGACGACGAGGGCGGTCCAGAGGCCGGCGTTGATCGCGTCGGGGGTGAACGCGGGCGTGTCGCCGTACACCGCGGACATCACCGTCGCGGAGACGATGCTGGTCAATGCGACGTTCGCGCCCACCGACAGGTCCATGCCACCGGAGATCAGCACCAGCATCTGGCCGAGTGCGATGAGCAGCAGGAAGACGGACTGCGTCGAGACCGAGAGCAGGTTGTCGCCGCCGAGGAAGGACGGGTTGGCGGCGGTGAACACGATGACGAGCACGACGAGCAACGCGGGCAACGGACCGAGCCGTGCGAAGAGTCGTAACACGGACCGGCGACCGCCTCCAAGCGGCGTCGGCGGCTCGACCTGTGCGGAGTCGCTGATCGCCATGTCAGTCTTCCTTTCCGGGCTGCACCGGCGACCCGAAGGCACCGGACACCACGGCCTCGTCGGTGACCTGGTCGCCGACGAGCTCGACCTGTACGCGGCTGCTGTGCATGACGTAGACGCGATCGGATACGCCGACCACCTCCTCCAGGTCAGACGACACCAGCAGGACACCCGCGCCGTCGTCGCACAGGCTCCTGAGATGCGCGTGTATCTCCTGTCTGGCGCCCACGTCGACACCGGACGTCGGCTCAGCGACCACGAAGACCTTACGGTCGCGGGACAGGGCGCGGGCCAAGACGACCTTCTGTTGGTTGCCGCCCGACAGGGCCGTGACCTCACTCGTGACAGTGCGCGGCCTGACGTCCACCTGCTCGACGAGACGGTTCGCGAGGGCGCGCAGCCTGGCGCTCCTGGTGACACCGAGCGGGCTGAACGCCCTGCTGCCCATGACCTCCAGGGTGACGTTCTCCTCGACATTGCGTCCCAACGCGAGCGCGTCACGCTTGCGGTCTTCCGGCATGTATCCGATGCCGGCGTCGAGCATGGTGCGCGGGTCCGGCTTGCTGATGCGCTTGCCGCACACCTCGTACGTCCCCGCCGTGGTCGGCGCGAGCCCGATCACGAGTTTCGCCAGCTCGCTCTTCCCGCAGCCGACGAGGCCGGCGACGCCGACCACCTCGCCCGCGCGCACGTGCAGGCTGACGTCGACGACCTTGCCGTCCGCGCCGCTCACGTGCTCGAGGCCGAGCAGCGTGTCGCCGGGAGCCTGGCATTTCGCGGGGAAGACCATCGCCAGGTCGCGACCGACCATGTCCTTGATGAGCTGCGCGTCCTCCACTGCGTCGAGGTCGTACGTCGAGATGTGCCTGCCGTCGCGGAGCACGGTCACCCGGTCGCCGAGGCGCCTGACCTCCTCCATCCGGTGCGTGATGTAGAGGACCGCCCATCCTTCGGCCTTCACCCGGTCGACGATGGCGAAGAGCCGTTCGGCCTCCGAGTCACTGATCGCGGCGGTCGGCTCGTCGAGCAGCAGGACGCCGGGAGTGCCGACCATGGCCTTGACGATCTCGACGAGCTGCTGTTCTGCGCGCGGCAACGTGCCGACCTCCGCGGTCGGGTCGATGTCCGCGTCGATCATCGCGAGGCGCTCCACGGCGGTCCTGCGCATCTCGCCGCGGCGCAGCACACCGCCTCTGCGGATCTCCCGGCCGAGGAACAGGTTCTCCGCGACCGTCATCGTCGGCGCCAGGCTGAAGTCCTGCAGCACCGCGTTGATGCCGGCGCGTCGGGCCTGTGCGGCGTGGAGGCGTCTGACCTCGTCGCCCCGCAGGCGTACGGTGCCCTCGTCCGGCTGCAGTGTGCCGATCAGCGTGTTCACCAGCGTCGACTTGCCGGCACCGTTCTCGCCGAGCAGGACGTGGACCTCGCCCGTGTGCACCTCGATCGAGACGTCGGCCAACGCGGTGACCCCGACGAACCGCTTGGTGACGTGCTCGAGCGCGACGATCGGCTCAGCCACCGTCAGCTCGGCCACCTCAGCTCGGGTTCCAGGAGTAGGTCGCCTTGAAGGCACGCGGCGCGAACATCTCCTGGTAGGGAACCGAGTCGGCGTTCGCCTTCGTGATCATCTTCGGGATCGGCCCGCTCTTCGGTGCGGCGAGCTTCTCGCCCTCGAGCATGCGTACGGCCTGGTCGACCGCCATCCGACCCTGGATGGTGGTGAAGTCGGTGGGTGAACCGACCGCGTCTCCGGCCTTGATGTCCTCGAAGACCGGCGGGATGATGTCGAACGCGTACACGCGGACCTTGCCCTGCTTGTTCGCGTTGCGTACCGCGACGACGGCGGCTTCCGCGGCGATGTCGACGCCGACCAGGTCGGTGATGTCCGGGTACGCCTTCAGCGCGTCGTCGATGAGGTTCAACTGCACGTCCTTGCCCGTGTCACCGCGCCGTGTGACGGCGATGCTGACATCGGAGCCCTGCACCGTCTTGGTGAAGCCGGTGACCGCGGCGTCGGACCAGCCGGCACCCTCTGGGCCGGGGAAGAAGCCGACGACTGCCTTCTTGCCCTTGGTGTGCGTCTTCATGTAGTTCGCGGTCGTCACGGCGAGGTCGTGGAAGCTCACGACGGCGTGGGAGAGCTTCGGGTTCTTCTCCGAGTCCGGGCAGTCCACCCCGTTGATGAAGTCGACCACGGGGATGTCCTTCGACAGCGCCGACGCGATCTGCGCGCACAGACCCTTCGCGCTGATCGCGCCGAGGATGATCGCGTCGTACTTCTGGCTGATGCAGTCGTTCATCTGACTGACCTGTTTGCTCAGGTTGTCGTAGCCGCCGGCCTCGAACATCTGGTACGAGACCTTGTCGCGCTTGGCCTCGATGAGCGTGCCGTAGTTGGTGGCCGACCAGTAGGAGTCCTTCAGGTGCGGGAACAGCACGCAGATGCGCCACGGCTTGGACACCTCGGCCGGTGCGATCGGCTTATAGGTGGCCTTCTCCGTGGTGCCGTCGAGCTGCGTGTGGAGCGCGGGCGCCGACCAGTTCACGGTGTCAGCGGCGGACGTGCTCTCCGCCGGCGTCGTACTCTTGTCACCTGAGCCAAGGGCCCCGCACGCGCAGAGCGTCGTCAACGCGACGACGGCAGCGAGCAGTCGGATGCCGGTGCTGGCACGTGTACGCATGTCGACCTCCAAGAGTCGAGCAGCCCGAAGCCGGCCCGATATCACCCGATCGGGGTGACCCCCCGTGCGCACGGCGTCGTGACGCGTACCGAGTCGCCCTGATTCACCTAGAATTGCTCCGCAATCCGCGGAGCCCAGACATTAGCCGGTCTGCCGAGACCTGCGCAAGAGTGCAAGATCGCCGTGGCCCGGCGGTCAGGAGCGGTTACGGACGATCGCGACGATGCGGTCGGCGTTGGTTTTCACATGGTCGGCGAGCAGCGCGATCGCGGCGTCGCGGTCGGCGGCTCGGAAGGCGCGCGTGATGCCCGCGTGCTCGGTGAGCACCCTGTCGTCGTCGGAGTACTCGTCGACGGACGAGGACAGCAGTGACAGGTAGAGGCGCAGCTCGGTGGCGATGTCCTGGAACAACAGGTCGAGGCGCGAGCTCTCGGCGAGACCCACGACGGCGGCGTGGAAGGCCAGGTCGGCCTCCAGCGTTTCCCTGGGCAGGCCACGGTGTTGGGTGTCGTGGATCCGGTCGAATGCCTGCTGGATGACCGGTCCCGCACCTTCCATGTCGGCCGCGTGCACGGCGCCGACCTCGACGCTCAGCCTCGCCCGGTAGAGGTCTCTGGTGCGCTCCACCGTCGGCGCACTGACGAGTGCCCCGCGGTTGCGTTCGAAGCGGACGAGGCCGCTGCGTTCGAGTATGCGCAACGCCTCTCTGACGGTGTTGCGCGAGACGCCGAGTTGCGCGGCCGTCGCGCTCTCCCTGACCGGACGCCCGGCCCTCAGGCTGCCGTCGAAGATCAGGTCGCTGACCGTCCGTGCGACCCCGGCCGCGGTGCCTTCGACGAGGTCCAGATCCGATGCCGACACCCGCGCAGGGTATCCGAACCACCCACCAAAGCGATAGATTGCTCCACAATCTTGCGTTCGCAATATCGGGAGGCAGCGGTGAAGGACAGGTCCGGCTCGGCTCTTTGGCACCCGCAGGCGCACATGCCGTCTGTGGTCGGTGATCGGCTCGAGATCGTCGCCGGTGAGGGGGCCTGGCTGACCACCGCCGCGGGGCAGCGGCTGCTCGATGCCGGCGCGGGGCTATGGCACGCGAACGTCGGGCACGGCCGCGCCGACATCGCGGAGGCGGCTGCCGAGCAGATGCGTACGCTGGAGACCTACCACACGTTCGGACGCATCGCGAACACACCGGCGCTCGACCTCGCCGACGAGCTCGCCGCATTGGCGCCCATGGCGGATGCCCGGGTGTTCTTCACCAGCGGTGGCTCTGACAGCGTCGACCTGGCGTGCAAGCTCGCCCGTCGATACTGGCAGGTCGAGGGGAAGCCGACCAAGACCACCATCGCGTCCAGGCATCTCGGGTACCACGGGCTGCACGGGTTCGGCACCAGCATCACCGGCCTCGAATCCAACCGCGACGGTTACGGTGCGCTCTCGCTCGTGCCGGAGACCGTACGGGTTGCCACCAACGATCTCGCACTCGTGCGCAAGGAGCTCGAGACGCTCGGCGGTGAGCACCTGGCCGCGGTGATCGCCGAGCCCGTCATCGGCACCGGCGGCGTGGTGCCACCGGCCGACGGCTACCTCACCGGGCTACAGGACCTGTGCCGCGAGCTCGACGCACTGTTCGTCGTCGACGAGGTCATCACCGGGTTCGGCCGTACCGGCGTGATGTTCGCATGCGAACGGTTCGGGCTCGAGCCCGACATGGTGCTCTTCGCCAAGGGTGTGACGTCCGGCTATGCCCAGCTGGGCGGTGCGCTCATCGGCCGCAGGGTGTGGGAGCCGTTCTATGTCGGCGCCGACGCGCCGATCTTCAGGCACGGCCTGACGTACAGCGGCCACGCCACCGCGTGCACCGTCGGTCGGGCCAACCTCCGGGTGCTCCACGAGAACGACCTCGTGCGACGCGCCGCGCGGCTCGAGCCCATCCTCGTCGACGCGTGCGCTTCGCTCGCCGAGCACGACCTGGTCGACGAGGTCAGGTCGGGAGCCGGCCTGCTCGCCGGCGTACAGCTGCGTCCTGAGATCGACGCAGAGCAGCTCGCGCGAGCCTGCCTCGACGACGGCGTGCTGTTGCGCGCAATCACGGGGAACACCCTGCAGATCTGCCCCCCGTTCGTCTGCACGGAGGACGAGATCCGGCAGATCGTCTCGGCCATCGAAGGAAACCTCGGGACGGTCGCGGCGGCATGATCAGGCACGCCGGTAGAGGTGGAAGCAATCGAAGCTCGCATTGACTTGGTGGTTCGAGTCGGCGCCGTGGGAGCCGAGTCCGATTCGTACGTCGGAATCGGCGGGCAGGGGGTACGGCGTGTCCGGCCCCGTCCACTACGGGTTGTGGGGCGCGTTGATGATCCTCTTCATCTACCCGTTCGGGCGGCGGTTCAGGGAGCTCGCGCCGACAGGCGGCGAGGACATCGTCTGACGGCTCACCGCGGCTTCCACCCGTCTCCGTCGCCGTCCCAGAGGTCGCGGGCGTCTGGCCACCTAACGAAACGGGTTACGCTTCGTTCGTCAGTATCAGGGGCCGCAGGTCTCGGATGCTGGGGAGATCCTCGAGGCGCTGAACGGAGCTGATCAGCGCGTCGATCTGCTCCGCCGGGAGGAGTTCTCCCAACACATCGTGTGCCTTCAGCGCCATGCCTGGCCAGTCAATCGGGTTCAGACGAGTACCGAACGGGGGATCGACCCGGTGCTCGAGGAGACGCCCGTCAGGCAGCGTGAGCTCGATCTCAGCGCGCCGTGTCGTGTCTGACGCAGACTTCGAGTCGAGCGCAGGATCGTGGATCAATTGGACGAGCTCCATTCGACGTTGAACGTCCGGGTCGTTCAACCGAGCGTAGTCGTGCGCCGCGTTGAACCCGATCCTGCCGTCTTCGAGCATGATCGTGAGAATGTACTGGACGTTGATGTCGGGCATCGGCCTGGCATCCACGATGTGAGCCTTCTCAGAAGGAAGGCGACAAACGACCTTGACAACGTCCCTTGTCTCGGTCTTGTGCTCGGCTAGCATCTCCTCCAGGGCCTGCGCCGCTGCCTGAATCGGCATTCCTACCGGATAGCGCTTGATGTCGCAGTTGAGCACCTCGAAGTGGTTGTTCAGGCGGGATCTAAGATCTTCGGGATCGCCACGAGTTCCCCACGCGTCGAAGAGGCTTGGCGACCGGTGAAGGATATCCGGCACACCGGTGAAGCCCATCGAGACCATCTCCACCGCCGTGACCGCGTTGTGCGCCTGCTTACCACCGAGGACGAACGCCTTCTCGGTGTGCTCGGTATCACGGAAAAGAGCACTGAAACCCGACGCCTGTTGAGCTGTGTACGACAGCACGTGGCACATCTGTTCGATAGATAGCTCAGCCAGTGCGGCTGCACCCGCCATGGCGCCGAAGAGCTGTCCGATGCCGTGAGTCGACTGAACGGACTGACGCAAGGTCCTGCCTGGCTCCCAAACCGCGAGAGGAAACGCGCAGCCCACGTCGTAACCAGCCACGACAGCCTTCAGGAAGTGGGCGCCACTGCGATCACGGTCCTCGGCCACAGCAAGCGTCCCGGGAATGATCGAGGCACCGGGATGCATCCGAGACAGATCGTTGGTGTCGTCGGTCTCGTCCGCGTGGGCAAACATTCCGTTCGCAAGTGCAGCCATCTCGGGGCTGGTGCGCAATCCAGTACCGGCAACTGTCGACTCACCGCGTGTCGCTCTCTTCTCGACGAATCGCCGAGCGAACTGTCCGGGACGTAGGGATGAACCGCTGACTATGGCGATTAGACCGTCGAGGACGTGAATCTTGGTGCGGTCAATTACCTCCGCAGGTACGTCTCGGTCGAGCGCCTCCGCGATGTACCTGCCTACGAACGTCGTTAAGGATGCGTCGTCTGGGTCGAACATGACATCGTCTCCTAGACCGTCTTGATGAGAGGTCTTTGCTATTTGGATAAGGCACGCCTTGCCGAGTGACTACCAGGGGAAGATGAGCGAAGATGGCCACTCCACCGTCGTGATCGTACGTTCCAGAACGACTACTCCGAGCAGGACCAGGGTGGGAGCAGCCAAGCGCAATTTGAGTCCCGCGCGTGCCTCAAACGTCAAGAAGAGGAAGATGTATATCCAGGACGCAATCTCCATGCCAAGCGCTAGCAGGAGAATTGCGAAGAAGACTATCCAACCAGCGTAGTACAGCACACGTCGAGTATCGGGGTGGGCAGGTTCACCGTCAGACGTGGTCGCCGAGGGTGCCTTATCGACCCTGGAGTGATGCCTGACAGTAAGAAAGATGGTCCTCGTGTCTACGACGAAGATGGCAAGCGCCAAGATGGCACCAAGTATCGCCACGTAGAGTGGAAAATACTGAGCTAGTGGTCCGCATTTGAAGTCTTCTTCTGGTTGGCTTTCTTGAGGACTTCGTTGGCGGTCTTGGTCCATACGAATGGGTGGGCTCGGTTGTTCCAGCCATCGATGAAGTCGCGGATCTTGGTGTTGAGGTCTCGGACGGACTTGAAGGTGCCGCGGCGGATCGCTTGGCGTTCGACCAGCCCGAACCACACCTCGACCAGGTTCATCCATGAGGCATGGGTCGGGGTGAAGTGGACCTTGAACCGGGGGTGGGCGGCCAGCCATGCTTCCACCTTGGCGTGCTTGTGCGCGGCGTAGTTGTCCATCACCAGGTGCAGCTCGAGCGGGTCGCCATCGCTGTCGACCGCGCCGGTGTAGGCCCGGTCGATCTGCTTGAGGAAGGCGACGAACTCGTCGTTGCGGTGCCGGGGCTTGAGCCCAGCGGTGACCTGCCCGGTGGCGATCTCCAGGGCGGCGAACAAGGTGGTGTGCCGTGGCGGACGTAATCAGCGGAGCGGCGCTCGATCAGCCCCGGCTGCATCGGCAGCACCGGTTGGGTGCGGTCCAGTGCCTGAATCTGGGACTTCTCATCGACACACAACACGATCGCGTTCTCCGGCGGCGCCAAATACAGCCCGCAGATGTCGGTCACCTTTCCGACCAGCTCGGGGTCGGTGGAGAACCGAAACGACTCCGCCCTCCACGGCTTGATCCGGTAAGCCCGCCACGCTTGGGCGACCGTGTACGCGCTCACCTTGAGCCGACAGGCCAGCAGCCGGGTCGACCAGTGCGTGACACCAAGCCTCTTCGGCGGAGGCTTCAACGTCTCGGTCACGATCCGGGCATGATCAATCGTGCGCGGACGACCCGGACGAGGCACGTCAGCCAGCCCGGCCAGTCCCTTGTCCCGATACCGTCCACGCCACTGCATCACCTTCTGCCGACCGCACCCCACCAGCTCGCAGATCTGGTCGTTCGCA
>WHST01000144.1 GCA_009379955.1 Streptosporangiales bacterium
AAGACCGCATCCGCGAAGCCAAAGCCACCGGCCTACGGAACCTACCCAGCCACAACTTCGCCACCAACGCCGCCTGGCTCGAGACCATCCTCGCCGCGATCGACCTGATCGCCTGGACCCAAACCGTCTGCTTCGCCGACATCCCCGAACTGGCCCACTGCGAGATCCACACCTTCCGCTACCGCGTCCTACACACCGCCGCCCGCCTAGCCAGAACCGGCCGGCAACTGCGGCTACGCCTAGACCGCACCTGGCGCTGGACCACCCAAATCGCCGCCGGCTTCGACCGACTCCGCGCCGCCTTCACCTAACCAACCGCGACCCACGTCGCCCAACCAGAACACTCCCGGCCCCTGGAACCGGCGCCCACCCCAGGCGACAACCGGGCCACCGCCCCACCCCGACCCCGCAAACACATCAACCACACCCCACAACACCACGCAACGACCTCACCACCACCCCACGTGAACAATCGAGGTTAACGTGATCAGCAGGAGCGCGGCTGGCGCGTGGACTAGTCGAGGTCGAGGAAGCGCTCGAGGCCGACCGTCAGGCCCGGGGTCTCGGGGACGCGGCGGACGCCGAGCAGGACACCCGGCATGAACGACACGCGGTCGAAGGAGTCGTGGCGGACGGTCAGGGCCTCACCGTGGCCGCCGAGCAACACCTCCTGGTGCGCGACGAGGCCCTGCAGGCGCACGGAGTGCACGCGCACGCCGTCGACGTCGGCGCCGCGCGCGCCGTCGAGCGCGGACGTCGTGGCGTCGGGCGACCGGTCGACGCCGGCGTCGGCGCGGGCCGACGCGATGAGCTCGGCGGTGCGCCGCGCGGTGCCGCTCGGCGCGTCGACCTTGTTCGGGTGGTGCAGCTCGACGACCTCGACGGAGTCGAAGAACCGCGCCGCCTGCGTGGCGAAGCGCATCATCAGCACGGCACCGACGCTGAAGTTCGGCGCGACGAGCACGCCGACCGCCGGGGCGTCGGCGAGCCATCCGCGCAGCGTCGCGAGTCGCTCGTCGTCGAACCCGGTCGTGCCGACCACCGAGTGCACGCCGTGCTCGACGCACCAGCGCAGGTTGTCCATGACGACGTCGGGCTGGGTGAAGTCGACGACGACCTGCGCGCCCCGCGCGGCCAGCTCGCCGATGTCGTCGTCACAGTCGAGCGCGGCGACCAGGGTCAGATCGTCCGCACCCTCGACGGCGCGGCAGACCTCGCCGCCCATGCGGCCCAGAGCGCCGAGCACGCCGACCTTCGCAGTCACGGCGCGACCAGGTCGCTGAAGTCGCGGTCCTCGTCGAACGGGCCGACGACAGCGAGGTTGAGCCGCCCCTTGAGCAGGTCGGTGGCGACGGCGCTGACCTCGTCGAGGGTGACGGCGTCGACGCGGTCGAGCATCGCGTCGACCGACAGCAGCTCGCCGTACACGAGCTCACTCTTGCCGAGCCGGCTCATTCGCGAGGACGTGTCTTCGAGCCCGAGCACCGCGGAACCGCGGAGCTGCCCCTTGCCGCGCGCCAGCTCGTCGTCGGTGATGCCCCGCTCGGCGACCTCGACCAGCTGGTCGCGACAGATGGCGAGCACCTCGTCGACCTTCTCCGGCAGGCAGCCCGCGTAGATGCCGAAGAGACCGGCTCCGGCGTACTGCGACGCGTACGAGAAGACGCTGTAGGCGAGCCCACGCTTCTCCCGCACCTCCTGGAAGAGCCGCGACGACATGCCGCCGCCGAGCGCGGCGTTGAGGACGCCGAGCGCGTACCTGCGGTCGTCGGTGCGGGCCATGCCCGGGGTGCCGAGCACGACGTTGGCCTGCTCGGTGCGCCGGTTGACCACCGAGACCGGGTGACCCACCTCGTGCCGGTTGGGCGTGCCGGCACGCGGCGGGGCCGGGCGATCGTCCGGCTCACCGAGTGCCCCGGCACGGGTGAACGCCGACCTGACCTGGCGCACGACCTTGGCGTGGTCGAGGTTGCCGGCGGCCGCGATCACGATGTGCGGCGGCCGGTAGCGCCGCCGGTAGTAGCCGGCGACCTGCTGCCGGGTCAGCGCGTTGATGGAGTCGACCGTGCCGAGGATCGGCCGGCCGAGCGGCGAGTCGCCGAACAGCGCCGCCGCGAACGCGTCGTGGACGACGTCGCCGGGGTCGTCCTCGTTCATCGCGATCTCCTCGAGGACGACGCCACGCTCGTTGTCGACGTCGCCCGCGGACACCACCGAGGAGGTGACCATGTCGCACACCACGTCGACCGCGAGCGGCAGGTCGGCGTCGAGCACACGGGCGTAGAAGCACGTGTACTCCTTGGTGGTGAAGGCGTTCATCTCACCACCGACGGCGTCGACCTCCGCCGCGATCTGCATCGCCGTACGCCGCCGCGTGCCCTTGAACAGCAGGTGCTCGAGGTAGTGACTCGTGCCGGCGAGGGACGGGGACTCGTCGCGGGAACCCACGCCCACCCAGACCCCGAAGGATGCCGACCTGACGTTCGGCACCGCCTCGGTGATCACCCGGAGCCCGCCCGGCAGGACGGTGCGGCGCACCGCCCCCATGCCGTCGCGGGCCCGGAACAGGGTGCGCGTGGATCCGGGCGACTGGTCGCTCGCCAGCACCGTTGCCGTCACGCGGGCGCTCAGCCCTCTTCCTGCTGCTCGTCCGACTCCTCGGCCACCGGCATGAGCGAGAGCTTGCCGCGCTGGTCGATCTCGGTGATCTCCACCTGGACCTTGTCGCCGACCTTGACGACGTCCTCCACCTCGGCGACACGCTTGTTGTCGTTGAGCGCACGCATGTTGGAGACGTGCAGCAGGCCGTCGCGTCCGGGCAGCAACGAGATGAACGCGCCGAAGGACGTGATCTTCACGACCGTGCCCAGGTAGCGCTCCCCCACCTCGGGCAGCTGCGGGTTGGCGATCGCGTTGATCTGCGCCCGCGCGGCCTCGGCCGACTCGCCGTTGGTCGCGCCGATGTAGATCGTGCCGTCGTCCTCGATCGAGATGTCGGCGCCGGTTTCGTCCTGGATCGTGTTGATGACCTTGCCCTTGGGCCCGATCACCTCGCCGATCTTGTCGACCGGGATCTTGACGGTGATGATCCGCGGCGCGTAGGGCGACATCTCGCCCGGCTTGTCGATGGCCTCTTCCATGACGCCGAGGATCGTGAGCCGCGCCTGGCGTGCCTGGGTGAGCGCACCCGCCAGGACGTTCGCCGGGATGCCGTCCAGCTTGGTGTCGAGCTGCAGCGCCGTGACGAACTCACGGGTGCCGGCGACCTTGAAGTCCATGTCGCCGAACGCGTCCTCGGCACCGAGGATGTCGGTGAGCGTGACGTAGCGGGTCTCGCCGCTGTCGTCCTTGTCGCTGATGAGGCCCATCGCGATGCCCGCGACCATGGCCTTGAGTGGAACGCCCGCCTGCAGCAGGGCGAGGGTGCTCGCGCACACCGAGGCCATCGACGTGGAGCCGTTGGAGCTGATCGCCTCGGACACCTGCCGGATCGCGTAGGGGAACTCCTCGCGCGTCGGCAGCACCGCCTCGACCGCCCGCTCGGCGAGCGCACCGTGGCCGATCTCGCGCCGCTTCGGCGAGCCGACACGGCCGGTCTCACCGGTCGAGTACGGCGGCATGTTGTAGTTGTGCATGTAGCGCTTGGTCGTGTCGGGCGAGAGCGTGTCGAGCTTCTGCACCAGGCCGAGCATGTTCAGCGTGGTGATGCCGAGCACCTGGGTCTCGCCCCGCTCGAACAGCGCCGAGCCGTGGACCCGCGGGACGACGCCGACCTCGGCGGAGAGCCGCCGGATGTCGGCCACGCCGCGGCCGTCCATGCGCACCTGCTCGTCGATGATCCGCTGCCGGATGAGCTTCTTGGTCAGCGACCTGAACGCGGCGCTGATCTCCTTGTCGCGGTCGGGGAACTGCTCGGCGAGCCGCTCCTTGACCGCGGCCTTGATGCGGTCGCTCTCGGACTCGCGCTCCTGCTTGTCGGCGATGGTAAGCGCCCGGCCGAGCTCCTCGCCGACCGCGGCCTCGACCGCCTCGGCGACGTCGGCCTCGTAGTCGACGAACCGCGGGTACTCGACCGACGACCGCACACCCGCGCGGCGCGCGAGGTCGGCCTGTGCGTGACAGAGCACCCGGAGGTGCGGCTTGGCCGCCTCGAGGCCCTGCGCGACGATCTCCTCGGTCGGCGCCTGCGCGCCGGCCTTGACCAGCTCGACGGTGGAGTTGGTGGCCTCCGCCTCGACCATCATGATCGCGACGTCGTCGTCGTCGAGCACCCGGCCCGCGACGACCATGTCGAACACGGCGTTGCCGACCTGTTCGTAGGTCGGGAACGCGACCCACTCGCCCTCGACGAGCGCCATGCGCACCGAGCCGATCGGCCCGCTGAACGGCAGGCCCGCCAGCAGCGTCGACGCGTAGGCGGCGTTCATGCCGACCACGTCGTACATGTGCTCGGGCTCCAGCGACAAGACGGTGACGACCGCCTGCACCTCGTTGCGCAGACCACTGACGAACGACGGGCGCAGCGCACGGTCGATGAGCCGGCAGGTGAGCACCGCGTCGGTGCTCGGGCGGCCCTCGCGCCGGAAGAACGAGCCCGGGATGCGGCCGACCGCGTACATCTTCTCCTCGACGTCGACCGTCAGGGGGAAGAAGTCGAGGTGCTCCTTCGGGCGCTTCGACGCCGTCGTGGTGGACAGCACCATCGTGTCGCCCAGGTACGCGACGGCGGCGCCGCCCGCCTGACGGGCGAGCCGTCCGGTCTCGAACCTGATGACCTGCTTGCCGAAGGAGCCGTTGTCGATCACGGCCTCGGCGTAGTGAACCTCGGGACCCTCCATGGGGTCACTCCTATCTCTTCGGCCCACTCTCCGCTCGCTACCGCCGCGCCGGTCTTCGATCGAAGCACCCGGATCCGGAAGGGATCCGAGAGCCACTACCGAGGACCGTCGAGACGCCGGTACGGAGCGTGGACATGGGTTGATCCAGTTGTGCGTGTGAAAGGAGCGGACCCCGGGTCGGAGTCCGCTCCCTGGTGACTACCGCCGCAGGCCGAGTCGCTCGATGAGCTTGCGGTAGCGGGCGATGTCCTTGTCGTGCAGGTAGTTCAGCAGCCGCCGGCGTTGCCCCACCATCAGCAGCAGACCACGACGGCTGTGGTGGTCGTGCTTGTGCTCCTTGAGGTGCTCGGTGAGGTCGGTGATGCGTTTCGTGAGCACCGCCACCTGGACCTCTGGCGAGCCGGTGTCGCCCTCGCCGGTGGCGTACTCGGTGATGATGTTCTGCTTCGTGGCGTTGTCGAGCGGCACGAGGCCCCTTCCAGTGGTCGCTGCGCGGCGCAGCGGGACTTCATTACGGCGTTGGACCCGGTGAACCGGGAGACGCGCACCCGCGCACTATCGAACCGCGGCCGGTATACACGGCAGCGCAAGGGTAGCAGCACCCCGCCGGCCGGCGCCGACCGGCGGCACCCCGACCCCGCTGGGACCCCGGCCCGTGGCCAGAACCCCCGCTGGGGACCCCGGCCGTGGCCCGGACCCCCGCTCGGGACCCCGGTCGTGGCCAGGACCCCTGCTGGGGACCCCACGGGTGGTCAGGTCAGCACCGTGCGGATCGTCTCGACGTCGGCCTTCATCTGCTCCACGAGCTCGTCGACGGAGGCGAAGACGAGCTGGCCGCGCACCCGGGCGGTGAACTCGACCCTGACCACCTCGCCGTACAGCTCGAGATCGTCGCGGTCGAGGCAGTAGGCCTCGACCTGGCGCTGGTCGCCGTCGAACTGCGGGTTGGTGCCGACCGAGATCGCGGCGGGCAGCCGCCTGCCGTCGGCGCGCACCAGCAACCCCGCGTAGACGCCGTCGGCGGGCACCACGAGCTCCTGTGGGCATGCGAGGTTGGCGGTCGGGAAGCCGAGCTCGCGACCGCGGTGGGCACCCTCGATGACCGGCCCGGAGACGGCGAACGGACGGCCGAGCACGTCGCCGGCCGCCACGACGTCACCCCCGAGCAGGGCCTCGCGGGCACGCGAGGACGAGAACCGCGCTCCCCCGTCGCCCTGCGGGGGGACCACCTCGACCGTGAAGCCGTGCCGCTCGCCGAGCGCGGCCAGGAGCCCCACGTCGCCCGCGGCCTTGTGGCCGAACCGGAAGTCGTCACCGACGACGAACGCGACCGGATGCAGCCGCTCGACGAGGTCGGCCACGAAGTCCTCGGGAGCCTGCTGCGACATCTCCCTGGTGAACGGCAGGACGAGCACGGCGTCGGCGCCGGCGTCGCCCGCGAGCGGCACGCGGTGCTGCGGGAGCGAGAGCAGCGGCATCGCCGTGTCGGGGCGGACGACGCTCTGCGGGTGCGGGTGGAAGGTGACCAGCACGGTCGCAGCTCCGGCGGCGCGCGCCCGCGTGACCGCATGCTCGATGACGATCCGGTGCCCGCGGTGCACGCCGTCGAAGACGCCGACCGTCACCACCGAGGGTCCGTACCCGTCCGGCACCTCGGCCAGCCCGTTCCAGTACAGACTGCCTCCGGCGGCTTCGCAGGACGCCACCTCGTCCACGTCTCCCTACCCTTCCTTCACGACCTTGCTCGGACACGCGCCAGCCCACTCTACGGGGGTGGCACCGCTCAGCCCGGCGCGAACACCGCCAGCGGCTTCGCCCATCCCGCGCGGTCCTCGACGAGCGCGAGGAACACGCCGTCGGGCCCGTACACGGCCACCGGGCCCTCGGCGCCGGTCGCCGGCAACCGGCCCCCGTGGCTCAGGACACGCGCGGTGTCGCCGTCGACGTCGCGTCGCGGGAACGCGAACGCGCCGGCCTCGTCCATCGGCATCAGCTCGAACCGCTCGGCGAGCGCGTCGAGCGTGCGGGCGCGGGCGAGCGCGAACGGTCCGACGCGGGTGCGGCGCAACCGGGTCAGGTGCCCGCCGACGCCGAGCGCGGCGCCGAGGTCCCTGGCCAGGGCACGGACGTAGGTGCCCGTCGTGCACTCGAGGTGGACGTCGAGGTCGAGGGACGACCCGTCGTCGGCGCGGACCGAGCGGGCGACGTCGAACCGCGACACCGTCACCTCGCGCGCTGCGAGGGTGACCTCCTCCCCCGACCGCACCCGTTCGTACGCGCGCCTGCCGTCGACCTTGACGGCCGACACCGACGACGGCACCTGGCTGATCGTGCCCGTGAGAGCGGCGACCGCGCGCTCGACGGCGTCGTCGTGGACGGCGTCGACCGCCGCGCGCGAGGTGACCTCGCCCTCGGCGTCGTCGGTGGTGGTGGCGGCGCCGAGCCTGATCGTGGCGTCGTACTCCTTGTCGGTCAGCGCGAGCCGGCCGAGCAGCCGGGTGGCGCGCTCGACGCCGACGACGAGCACCCCCGTGGCCATCGGGTCGAGGGTGCCGGCGTGACCGACGCGGCGGGTGCCGGCGAGCCGCCGCACCCGGCCGACGACGTCATGGGAGGTCCAGCCGGCCGGCTTGTCGACGACGACCAGGCCGGAACGGTCGGGCGCGGCTGTCACGTCTCGTCCGCGACCTCGTCATCACGGGTGCGGTACGGGTCGGCGTCGCCCGCGGGCTCCGCGTCGACGGCCTGCCTGGCGACCTCCTCGTCGTGGCGGCGCGCCTTGGTGATGAGGTCGTCGATGTGCCGCGCGCTGTCGGGCAGCTGGTCGGGCACGAACGCGAGCGTCGGGGTGTGCTTGATCCCGGTCTGCTTGCCGACCTCCGCTCGGAGCAGGCCCTGCGCGCTCGCGAGCGCGGCCTCGCTGCCCGCACGCTCGTCGTCGTCGCCGTAGACCGTGTAGTAGACGGTCGCCTCGCGCAGGTCGGCCGTGATCCGCACGTCGGTGACGGTCACGAACCCCAGCCGCGGGTCCTTGATCCGCCGCTCGAGCATGCCCGCGACGATCTCGCGGATCCGGTCCTGCAGCTGGCGCTGCCGCTGCACGCTGGCCGGCATGGGTCGCCTCTTTTCGTGAGTCTCTGTGTGGTCTAGTCGTCGTCGCCGTGCAGCCGGTGGCGGGCCGACAGCACGTCGAGCTCGGGTCGCCCGGCGACGAGGCGTTCGCACGCCTCGAGCACCTCACGGCAGTGCGCGGCCGTCGCCGAGACGACGGCCACGCCCACGGTGACCCGGCGATGGACGTCGAGGTCGCCCACCTCGGCGGCCGCGACGGTGAAGCGACGCCGGAGCTCGGCCACGACCGGTCGGACGACCGACCGCTTCTCCTTCAGCGAGTGGACGTCGCCGAGGAGCAGGTCGAGCTCCAGCGTTCCCGTGAACACGTCGTCAGCCGCCTCAGACGCGCGCCTTCTCCCTCATCTCGAAGGTCTCGATCGTGTCGCCTTCCTCGATCTCCTCGTAGGTGAGGGTCAGGCCGCACTCGAAGCCCTCGCGGACCTCGGTGACGTCGTCCTTCTCCCGTCGCAACGACGAGACCTTGAGGTTGTCGCGCACGACGACACCGCCGCGGAGCAGGCGCGCGCTGGCGCCGCGCCGGACGAGGCCGTCGGTGACCATGCAGCCGGCGATGTTGCCGAACCGGCTCGACCGGAACACGGCGCGGATCTCCGCACCGCCGAGGTGGACCTCCTCGTACTCCGGCTTGAGCAGGCCCTTGAGTGCCGCCTCGATCTCCTCGATGGCTTGGTAGATGACGGTGTAGTACCGGATCTCCACGCCCTCGCGGTCGGCGAGCTCGGCCGTCTTGCCCTGGGGCCTGACGTTGAAGCCGATGATGATGCCGCCGTCGATCGTCGCCAGGTTGACGTCGCTCTCGGTGATCGCGCCGACGCCCCGGTGCAGGATGCGCAGGTCGACCTCCTCGCCCACGTCGAGCTTGAGGAGAGCGTCCTCCAACGCCTCGACCGAGCCCGACACGTCGCCCTTGATGATGAGGTTGAGCGTCTGCCGCTCCTCGAGGAACTTCGCGAGGTCCTCGAGGCTGACCCGCTTGCTGCTCCGCGCCAGCTGCGCGTTGCGCTCACGGGCCTCCCGGGTCTGGGCGATCTGCCGGGCCTTGCGCTCCTCGCGCACGGCCAGCAGGTTGTCGCCCGCGGACGGCAGGCTGGTGAGGCCGACCACCAGCGCGGGACGCGACGGGGTCGCCTCGTCCAGCTGCTGGTTGTGCTCGTCGAGCAGCGCACGCACCGGCCGAAGCCGGTGCCGCAGACGATCGTGTCGCCCACGCGCAGCGTGCCGCGCTGCACCAGCACCGTCGCCACCGGACCGCGACCGCGGTCGAGGTGTGCCTCGATCGCGACGCCCTCCGCCGGCTGGTCGGGGTTGGCCCGAAGGTCCAGCGTGGCGTCGGCGGTGAGCACGATCGCCTCGAGCAGCCCCTCGATGTTGATGCGCTGCTTCGGCGAGGTGTCGACGAACATGGTGTCGCCGCCGTACTCCTCCGCCACGAGGTTGTACTCGGTGAGCTGGCCGCGCACCTTGGCCGGGTCGGCGCCCTCGACGTCGATCTTGGTGACCGCGACGACGATCGGCACCCCCGCCGCCTGGGCGTGGTTGAGCGCCTCGATCGTCTGAGGCATGACGCCGTCGTCGGCGGCGACCACCAGCACCACGATGTCGGTGGTCTGGGCTCCGCGCGCACGCATCGACGTGAAGGCCTCGTGGCCCGGCGTGTCGATGAAGGTGATCCTGCGCTCGTTGCCGTCGACCTCGGTCGCGACCTGGTAGGCACCGATGTGCTGGGTGATGCCCCCGGCCTCGGTGTCCATGATGTTCGTGCTGCGGATCGCGTCGAGCAGCTTCGTCTTGCCGTGGTCGACGTGACCCATGATGGTCACGACCGGCGGACGGGGCCGCATCTCCGCTTCGTCGCCGACGTCCTCGCCGAACTCCAGCGAGAACGACTCGAGCAGCTCACGGTCCTCGTCCTCCGGCGAGACGACACGAATCTCGTAGCCGAGCTCGGTGCCGAGCAGCGCGAGCGTCTCGTCGGACACCGACTGGGTCGCCGTGACCATCTCGCCGAGGTGGAACATCACCTGGACGAGGGACGCGGGGTTGCCGCCGATCTTGTCGGCGAAGTCGGTGAGCGTGGCGCCGCGACGCAGCCGGATCGTCTGGCCGTTGCCGCGGGGCACCTGCACGCCGCCGACCGACGGCGCCTGCATGTTGTCGAACTCCTGGCGCCGCTGCTTGCGCGACTTGCGACCCTTGCTCGGCCGTCCGCCCGGACGCCCGAACGCACCGGCCGTGCCACCGCGTCCGCGACCACCGCCGCCGGGACGGCCGCGACCGGCGAAGCCACCGCGTGGCGGACCGCTCGGCGGGGCGCCGCCCGGCGCGCCACCGAAGCCACCACCGCCACCGCCACCTGGACGGCCACCGCCACCGGCTCCGGGACCACGGCCACCGCCGCCACCGCCGGGACCACGGCCACCGGGACCGCCGCCACCCGGGCCGCCCGGAGAACGACCTGGAGGCCCTTGCGGCCTGGGCGGCATCATGCTCGGGGTCGGACGCGCACCGCTCGGCAGCCGCGGGCCCTCACCGCCCGGGGGACGACCAGGACCCTGTCCACCGGGACGCGCGGGAGTGCCGGGACGCGGAGCGCCCGGGCGGGTTCGCGGCGCCTGGCCCATACCGGTGCTCGACGACGAGAGGAACGGGTTGTTGCCCGGCCTCGGCCGCCCCCCGCCGCGCTTGTCGGCGGGCGGTCCCGGCCGGGGGCCGGGACGTGGCGCGGTCTCTGACAGCGGCACCTCGGCCGCCGGCTGCTCCAGCACCTCGGGTTCGACCGGCTGCGCCGGCTCCTCGACCGTCGGCTGTGCGGGGACGACCGGTGCCGGAGGCTGCTCGACGGGCACCACGGGGGTGGCCTGCTCGACCTGCTCCGCGACACTCGGACTCGCCGCCACGGGCTCGGCCGCCTGAGGCTCGGCCGCCGCGGGTTCGGCCGGGGTGGCAGCCGTCTTCTTCTCAGCCACCTTCTTCGCGGTCTTCTTGGCTGACTTCTTCGCGCCGTCCGCCTCGGGCGCGGGCATCGCCTCGCGCACCCGGCGAACCACCGGCGCTTCGATCGTGGATGACGCCGAGCGGACGAATTCGCCCATCTCCTGAAGCTTGGCGAGTACCGCCTTGCTCTCGACGCCGAGCTCTTTCGCGAGCTCGTAGACCCGGACCTTTGCCACTCTCGCTCCCATCGGCCCGGGCACGCCGGGGCCGTTACTCGTCGGTGTTCATCGCCTGCTGCTCATCGAGCGCTCTTCACTTCATCGACCCATCTCTTGTCGCGTCCTCACGCTCGGCCGACCTGACCTCTCGTTCCTCGAACACCGCCCGGAGCCATGCGGTGTCGGGGCCTTCGGCAACGCGCAGTGCGCGGGAGAAGGCCCGTCGTCGCTCGGCGAGTTCCAGGCACACGAGTGCGGGGTGCAGATACGCACCTCGCCCCGGCATCCGGCCACGGGGGTCGGGGGTGAGGACACCACCGACCACCACGACACGGAACAAGTCGTGCTTGGCCGCACGAACCCGGCAGCCCACGCATGTGCGCTGCGGGTGCGATCGACCATCGGGCACGAGTCTACCCAAGACTGAGATCTGCCGCTGCTCCCGGCGTCGTCTCGGCGGTGTCGGGCCGGATGTCGATCCGCCAGCCGGTGAGTCGCGCGGCGAGTCGGGCGTTCTGGCCCTCCCGGCCGATGGCCAGCGACAGCTGGTAGTCGGGGACGATGATCCGCGCGGCGCGGGCGGCCGCGTCGACGATCTCGACCCTGGTGACCCGGGCCGGCGACAGCGCCTGCCTGATGAACTCCGCGGGGTCGCCGGAGAAGTCGACGATGTCGATCTTCTCGCCGTGCAGCTCGGCCATGACGTTGCGGACGCGCTGGCCCATCGGCCCGATGCAGGCGCCCTTGGCGTTGACGCCCGACTTGGTCGAGGTCACGGCGATCTTGGTGCGGTGACCCGCCTCCCGGGCGATGGCGGAGATCCCCACGCTGCCGTCGGCGATCTCCGGCACCTCGAGCTCGAAGAGCTTCTTCACCAGGTTGGGGTGCGTGCGCGAGAGGGTGACGGACGGCCCGCGCACTCCCTTGCGCACCTGGATGATGTAGCAGCGCAGCCGCTCCCCGTGTGTGTAGGTCTCGCCGGGGACCTGCTCGGGCGGCGGGAGGACGGCCTCGAGGTCACCGAGGTCGACGAAGACTTTGCGGGGGTCCTTGCCCTGCTGGATGATGCCCGCGACGATGTCACCCTCGCGACCGGCGTACTCACCGTAGGTGACCTCCTCCTCCGCCTCGCGCAGCCGCTGCAGGATGACCTGCTTGGCAGTCGTGGCCGCGATCCGGCCGAAGCCCTCGGGCGTGTCCTCCCACTCGCGCTCGACGGTGCCGTCGTCGGCGACCTCCTGGCCCCAGACGGTGACCGCGCCGGTCGTGCGGTCGAGCTCGACCCGCGCCTTCGGCTGCCGGCCCGCGGTGTGGTGGTACGCGACGAGCAGCGCCGCCTCGATCGTGGTCACGATCTGGTCGAAGGAGATGTCCTTCTCCCGCTCGAGGCCGCGCAGTGCCGAGATGTCGATGTTCACCGCACGTCCTCCCTCTCGTCGGACTCGTCCGCGGCGGAGCGGCGGAACTCCAGCTCGATCCGGCCCGTGCCGAGGCTCTCGTACGGATAACGACGGGCGGTGCCGTCCTGCTCCAGGACCACGCCCTCGTCGTCGGCCTCGGTGACCCGGCCACGGGCCTCGCCCGCCTCGTCCGTGTCCTCGTCGGCCTCGTCGGTCGCGCGGAGCGGGGCGCGGACGAGACGGCCCTTCGCCCGCCGCCAGTGCCGGGGCTCGGCGAGCGGGCGGTCGGTGCCGGGCGAGGTGAGCTCGAGGGTGTACGCGCCCCCGCCCATGGCGTCGGCGGCGTCGAGTGCCCGCGAGATCTCCTGGCTCGTGCCGGCGAGGTCGTCGGAGGTGACGCCGCCGTCCCTGTCGACCACGACGCGGACGACCCGGCGACGGCCCGCCGGCTGCACGGTCAGGGCCTCGAGGTCGAGGCCGGCGGCCGTGACCACCGGACGCACGAGCTCGGTGAGCCGTTCGTGCGGATCCGTCGCGTGCATCGCTCCCCCAGCCCCCTGTCGTCTCCCCGTCGACCGGTCGCCGTCGGTGACGGCATACTCCCGGCGCAACAGGCGGCAGGCAGACAGCGTAGCGGGAGACGTTCCGCCGCGCGGCTCACGTCCGAGCCGCCCGTGGAATGCTGTCCCGGTGCCACCCGCATCTCCCGCCGCCATCACGAGACGCGGCGTCCTCCAGAGCCTCGCCGTCGCCGGCCTGGCCGCTGCGGGTTGCCGTCCGTTGTTCCGCGAGTCCGGTCCGCCCCCGCGTCCCGACCCGGACGTCGTCGTCACCGTACGCGCGCTGACCGCCGAGGACCAACTGCTGGTCGCCTACGCGGCGGTCGCCGAGCGGCACCCGAAGCTCGCCGGCGAGCTGGCAGCGTTCAGGAAGCGGCACGAGGCGCACAGGGCGGCGCTCGTCGCGCGACTGCCGGCCGGCCACCTCGCGGGCCGCACACCCACGCCCAGCGCCTCGCCGAGCCCGACCGGCACCACGACCGCCACGCCGTCGGCGACGGACGTCGCCGACCTGGTCGAGGCGGAACGCGAGGCGGCCGCGGACCGCGTGACCGACGCCCTGGCGGCGGGGCCGACGCTCGCCCAGGTGCTCGCCGGCATGGGCGCATGCGCGGCCGCGCATGCACAGCTGTTACGGCGATGGACATGACACCAGCGCAGGAGCTCGACGAGCGAGCCGGAGGTAGGGGTCGCGACGCCTCGAGCACCCCAGCCGACCTGATCGCGACGCCTGCCGGAGGCTCGGGAGGAGGCGGGCGCGCATGACACAGCTCGAGGCGCTCCAGTCGGCGCTGGCGGCGGAGCACGCGGCGGTGTACGGGTACGCCGTGGTCGGCGCCCACCTGTCCGGCGCCGACCGTGCGCTGGCGGCCCGGCACCTCGACGAGCACCGCGCCGCGCGCGACGAGCTCGAGGCGATCATCCGCGAGCGCGACGGCGTCCCGGCGACGGCGCTGGCCGGCTACGAGCTGCCGTTCGAGGTGACCGGACGGTCGAGCGCTCGACGCCTGGCCGCCCGCCTCGAACGCGCGACGACCGGGGCGTACGCGGGTCTCGTCGGTACGTCACGCGACGACGTCCGGCGGCACGCGGCGCTCGCGATGCAGGACTGCGCGGTGCGCCAGGCCCGCTGGAGCGGCACCGTCGACCCGCTGCCCGGCCTGCGCACCTGAGCCCGGCCGGTCCGACCGGTCCGGTCCGGTAGCGCAGCCCGTGAGGGGCACCCTCACGGTGCCCTGGCACGGTGAGGGTGCCCACCACGTGTGACGGCCCGGACGTTAGCGGCGCCAGGCGTCGACCAGCGGGAGCAGGTCGGTGAGGCGCTGCACGACGGCGTCGGGCTCGGCGGGGGCGCCCCAGCGCTCGGTGTCGGGGATGTCGCTGTGCGGGACGAGCACCGTGCGCATGCCCACCCGCGCGGCGCCGTGCACGTCGTCGTACGCGCGGTCACCGACGAAGACCACCCGCCCCGGCTCCTGCGCGCCGAGGTCGTGCATCGCCGCGAGGAACGCCTCGGCGTGTGGCTTCACGTGGTCGAGCTCGGAGGTGTACGTGGTGGCGTCGAACAGCTCGAACACGCCGTCCCTGGCCAGGAACTCGTCGTGCCACGCGCGCGGCCACGTGGTGTTCGAGAGCAGCCCGACGGCAAGGCCGCGCTCGCGCAGGCCGCGCAGCAGCGGCTCGGCGTCCGGGTCGGTGTAGGTGTGCGCCTCCCAGGTGCGGACGAACGCCTCGCGGTAGGCGTCGTCGAACGGGATGCCGGCCCGTGCGCACACCTCGGACATGTGTCCGCTCCCGTGGTCCTCACGGGCGCGGCGCCACATCTCCTCCTCGGCGCCGAGCAGCGCCCGCGCGAGCTCGTCGGGACGCACCGGGTCGAGCACGGCGGCGATCTCGCGCCAGGTCTCGAGGTAGTCGATGCGGTGGTACGGCGTCAGTGTCCCGCCCCAGTCGAAGATGACCGCGTCCACTGTGTTCCCCGCCGCCTTCCGCCGCTCCGCTCCTCGCTCACCCACGGATGTACGCCGCTCCCGGTCGCGTTCTCGCTGCGATGCTCGCTTTGGAAGACGGCTCGCCCCTAGGAGCGTGGGTCCGTATTGGCGAATCCGCCGCGCCGCGGCGCTGATGGGGCTGCTGGGCGGTTAGCGTGGCGGGCCGTGTGCCGGCATGAGTGAGGTGGTCGTGCTCGTCGTTGATGCTCAGCGATCAGCGATCAG
>WHST01000145.1 GCA_009379955.1 Streptosporangiales bacterium
CACTGGAGAAAGACGTCCGCGAATGGATCAAGATGTGGAACGAGGACCCGAAACCGTTCGTGTGGAAGAAGACCGCGGAGGAAATCCTCGACTCCCTCGCACGATATATCACACGAATTTCCGGCGGGCGACACTAGGTGCGCGAGGTGATCGGCGTACTCCTCGTCAGGCGGCAGCCTCGAGGGTGAGCAGCGCGTGCTTGGCCTCGTCGCCTCCCGCGTACCTGCCGAGCGAGCCGTCGGAGCGGACCACCCGGTGGCAGGGCACCACGACGGGCAGCGGGTTGGTCGCGCACGCCGTGCCCACGGCCCGGACCGCCTTCGGGTTGCCGACGGCCGCCGCGATCTCGGCGTAGGTGGCGGTGTGCCCGTACCCGATCGAGGGCAGCCGCGCCTGCACCTCCCTGCGGAAGCCCGACGACAGGCGCCGGTCGAGAGGCAGCTCGAAGGCCGTCCGCCGGCCGGCGAAGTACTCCTCCAGCTGACGGCTCGCGTCGTCGAGACGTCCCGGCGCCCGCAGGATGCGCGGGCTCACGGTGGTGGCGAGAGTCGCCAGCACCCCGTCGTGGCCCTCCCGCGCGTACGCGACCCGCACCAGCCCTTCGCCGGTCGCGGCGAGCAGCAGCGAACCCACCGGGGAGTCGAACGTGCGGTACGCGACGTCGAGCAGGCCGTCGCGCTCGGCGGCGTCGACCAGCCGGTCGTGCAGCCTGGCGTTCGCCTCCTCGTCGACGAGCGGCAGCGCGCCGAGCAGGTCCGTGGTGTTCTCGGTGTTCATGATGGTGCTCCTCCCTTGGCATATCCGGCGCGCAGGTTCGCGATGCCGTCGGCCGCCGCCCTGCGAGCGGCGTCCTCGCTGCCGCCGACGACGGCGGCGACCTCCCGGTACGGCAGGCCCGCGACGTGGTGGTAGGCCACGGCGAGCCGCTGCTTCTCCGGCAACGCGGCCAGGGCCCGCCACAGGTCGCCGTCCCAGTCCTCCGGCCGCCCCTCGCCCGTCGGACGCTCGGGCAGCCGGTCGACCGCGACCGGCAGGCGGCTCCGCGCCCGGGTCACGTCGATCGCCTTGCGGTGGGCGATCGTGACGAGCCAGGCCTCGACGTTCGCGTCGCCGGGCAGGTCGGGGTAGGCGCGGAGCGCCGCGAGGAACGTGTCGGACCAGGCGTCCTCCGCGTCCGCAGGACCGAGCACGGCACGACAGACGCGCAGCACGGTCGGACCGTACGTCGTGACGAGCTGCTCGAACGGTCGCTTCATATCCCGTAGACGTCCTCGCCGGCCGGAACGTGAGGTGGCGGCCGGCAGCGTACCGGGGAGGCTACTTTCCATCATGGAAAGAATATGCTACTTTCCATGATGGAAAGCATGTGAAAGGAGTGACTCATGATGGTGGATCCACAAGAAGCCCGCTCGGCATTGGGCGACGTCGGAGCACGACAGCACGACACGCACGAACAGCTGGCTTTCGCGCAGCCACCCTGGTGGCAGGGCGTCCTGGTGGTGGCGGGCTACTTCCTCGTGGCGGCGGGCGGCGAGTTCGCACCGGCCGTGCGGCTGGTCATGACCGTGACGGGCTTCGCGCTGATCGGCATGGGCCTCGTCGTCGCCGCCGTCACCACGAGGCGCACGGCGGTCCGCGGGCCGCGCCGCTACTGGACCGTGCCGCGGGTACTCGTGGTGGTCGTGGCGGTCGTCGCGATGATCGTGATCAACCTCTTCGCGCGCCAACTGGCCTTCGAGGTCACCGACGGCGGCCTCGTGTCCGTCCTAGCGGCCGTGCCGAGCACCCTCGTCCTGGTGGTGCTGATGGCCTGGCTGTACCGCGGCTACTACGCGCACCGCGCGGCCGTCGGCTCGAGACGTCACTGAACGATGGCCACGGCACGCTTCGACGAGCTGATCCACGCGCCGGCTCGGTTGTCGATCATGGCCCTGCTCGCACCGGCGAAGGGGGTCGAGTTCCGGTTCGTACGCGACCGCCTGGAGCTGAGCGACTCGGCTCTCTCCAAGCACGTGAGCGCGTTGCAGGCGGCCGGCTACCTCAGCGTCCGCAAGGAGAAGCTCGGCAGGGGCCTGCGCCGCACCTGGCTCGACCTCACCAACGAGGGCCTCGCCGCGTTCGAGGGGCACGTGACCGCGCTGGAGGAGATCGTCGGGCGGGCACGAATCCCCCCGGCGACCTGAGGCACCCGTCCCGACACCCGCCCCCTACGCTCGCCGACGTATGCGCACCACCGTCCGGCAACGGACGCCGGCGGCGTGATCGTCGCCGATGCTGGGCGTCATGGGCATGATGAGGTCGTGGGAGCGATGAAGGTCACGAGGGCGTTGTTGAACGACGCCGTCGCCGCGGTCGTACTCGCGGTGGCGGGTGTCCTCACCACGCTGCCCATCGACATCTTCCAGGAGGAGGACCGGCTCCTCGACCCGCTGGCCTACATCCTCGTCGCCGGCGTCGGACTGTCCCTCGTGGCGCGCCGGCAGTGGCCGATCGTCGCGCTCATCGTGGCCACGCTCCTCACGACGACCTACCTCACCATCGGGTATCCGTACGGCTCGATCATGTTCCTGTACGCGATCGCGACCTACTCGCTCGCGCGGCACCGGCCACTCGCCCACGGCCTTCCGTACGCGCTGGGCTCGCTCGTCGTGCTGCTGATCCACATCTTCTTCAACAACACGGCGTTGGAGGGCTTCGCCGGCTTCGGCCCTGCGACCGCCTGGATGGCGCTGCCGTTCGCGATCGGCGTCGCCGTCCGCCTGACCAGGGAGGCGACCGAGCGGGCACGCCAGGAGACCCTGCGGCAGCACATCAACGACGAGCGGCTGCGCGTCGCGCAGGAGGTGCACGACATCGTGGGCCACGGCCTCGCGGCGATCAAGATGCAGGCCGACGTGGCGTTGCACGTCCTCGCGAAGAAGCCGGACCAGGCCGAGGTCGCGCTGGAGACGATCAGCCGGACGAGCTCGCAGGCCCTCGACGAGCTGCGCGCGACGCTTGCCTTGGTGCGCAGGACCGAGGAGGAATCGATGCGCGCGCCGGCCCCGAGCCTGGCCCGGCTCGACGACCTGCGGTCGCGGATGTCCGGCGCCGGCGTCACGGTGTCGTTCGACACGACGGGAGAGGCACGTCCCCTCCCGGCGATCGTCGACCTGACGGGCTACCGGATCGTGCAGGAGTCGCTGACCAACGTCCTCAAGCACAGCGGGTCGGGCAACGCCGCCGTCACCGTCGCGTACGAGCCCGACGCCGTCGGCATCGTGGTGTCGAATACAGTGAACGGGGCACCGGGTCCCGGCGGCGGGCTCGGCATCCCCGGCATGCGGGAACGCGTGCACACCCTGGGCGGGGTGTTCTCGGCGGGCGCAACCGCCGAGGGCCGTTTCGAGGTCCGTGCCAGCATCCCGACCGGAGGACATCCATGACCGTGTCGCCCGCCGCCCTCCGCTCCGCTCCTCGCTCGGAGAGCGCACGGGCGCTCACCGTGCTCCGAACCGCTGCGATGCTCACTCTGGAGGCCGGCTCATGATCTCGGTGCTCATCGTCGACGACCAGGACGTCGTCCGGATCGGCCTGCGCACCCTGATCGAGAACGAGGACGACCTCTCCTGCGTCGGCGAGGCGGCCGACGGCGTGGCCGCGGTCACCGCCGCCCGGGAGACGAAGCCCGACGTGATCCTGATGGACATCCGCATGCCGGGAGTCGACGGGCTCGTCGCGACCAAGCGGATCATCGACGACCCCGACCTCACGACGACCAGGGTCATCGTCGTCACGACGTTCGAGCACGACGAGTACGTCTTCGACGCGCTCCGCTACGGCGCGAGCGGCTTCCTGCTCAAGGACACCCACCCGGCCGAGCTGCTGCAGGCGATCCGGCTGGTGGCCGAGGGAGGCGCGTTGCTCTCGCCCTCGGTGACCCGCCGCGTCGTCCACGAGTTCGTCTCGCGGTCGCCCCGGTCGGTGAAGCCGCACCCGAACCTGCCCACCCTCACACAGCGCGAGCGCGAGGTCGTCGGCCTCGTCGGCGAGGGCCTCAACAACGACGAGATCGCCGAACGGCTGGTCGTCAGTTCTGCCACCGCCCGCACCCACGTGAGCCGGGCGATGATCAAGCTCGGCGCGCGCGACCGCGCGCAGCTCGTCGTCTTCGCCTACCAGTCCGGACTCGTCGACTAGCGCTCCGTGCCGCGCCGTCTGCGCCACGGCCGGCCCGCCGGAGCTTCACCTCACCGACGTGGACTTCACCTCGTCCCGGCACGAGGTGAAGTCCACGTTGATCACGTGAACGTGATCAAACGGCGCAGGCGGCGAGCTCACCGCTCGGGCGTGAGCGACCTCCGGGTGCCGACCAGCAGGGTGATCCCCGCCACGACGCACCAGATCATGCCGAGCATCCGGCCGACCGGCAGGAAGGCCGACGCCAGGTAGACGAACACCGACAGGATCGACAGGATCGCCGGAACCGCGGCGACGTACCCGTACCACCGGACGCCGCGCGGCAGCGCCTTCGCCGAACCGAGTGCGACCGCACCTACGAACAGGCCGAGGGCCACGACGTGCGAGACGCCGCCGGTGACGAAGTTCAGCGTACGGACGGTGTCGACGACACCCAGGTCCCAGCTGCCCGCGAACGCGGTCAGCGAGAACCCGAGCAGCGCGGACACCAGCAGGCTCGCCCCGGCGAGGACGCCGGCGACCGGCACCATGCGCGAGAACACGGCACCGTCACCCGCCACCTGCCTGACCCGAGCCGCCATGGCCGGGACGAAGACGAGCAGCGAGAGCGCTGCGAGCAGCTGGACGGTGCTCACCAGCGACGTCGACAACGGGTTGGCCACGTGGTAGCGCACGACGTCCCCTGCCGGGTTGCCCGGCATCGGGAGCGCGCCGTTCGCCAACTGCCCGCGGATGACGTCGCCAGCGATGAAGAACACGAAGAAGAGGATGCCCGCGATGCCACGCGGGTCACGCTGTCGCTTCGCGGTCGGGGATACGGCCGAGTCGACCGGCGAGGCTTTGCTGGACACAGACACGATGACTCCTCCAGAGTCGAGGGTGATCGACATCCGCTCCGGACGTCTGCTGCCACGATGTCCCGGCCGGGGCGAGGTGACGTCCGTCGCGGAACGACTCACCCCGTACGCAGCTCGACGTAGCCGAGGCGCGGACCCGAGGTCACCGGCGTCTCACAGCAAGCCGGCGTCCCTGACCTTCATCGCCACGTGGACGCGAGTGTCGGTCTCGAGCTTGCTGAAGATCCGCGTCATGTTCGCCTTCACGGTCGCGACGCTCATATAGAGCCGTTCGGCGATCTCGGCGTTCGAGCTGCCGCGTGCCACCTCGATCGCGACCTCGCGCTCCCGATCGGTGAGCCGGTCGAGCTCACGCCGCGCCTCCGGTCTCCGTGGCGCCTGTCCGCCACTCGTCGCCGCGGTCATGACCTGACGCATCACGCTCGGCGACAACACCGGCTCACCCCGAGCCACACTGCGCACGGCCTCGATCATCCGCGGCGGCGGCGTGTCCTTCAACACGAAGCCCGCGGCGCCGATCTGGACGGCACGCAGCACCAGGTCGTCGGTGTCGAACGTCGTCAGCACGAGGATCCGAGGCGGCTCGGGCTCGGCGAGCAACAACTCGGTCGTGACCAGACCGTCCTGGTGCGGCATCCGGATGTCCATCAGCACGACCTCGGGTCTGAGGTCGCGGATGATCCCGAGCGCCTGCCTGCCGTCCTCCGCCTCACCGACGATCTCGAGGTCGGCCTCGCCGCCGAGGATGAGGCGCAGGCCGGTACGCACCATCGCGTCGTCGTCCACGATCACCAGTCGCGTCACAGCACATCAGCCTTCCACGGCAACCACGTGTCGAGGACGAAGCGCCCGTCACGGTCGGTGTAGCTGAGGGTCCCCCCCGCCATCCGGGTCCGTTCGGCCAGCCCGATCAGACCGAGCCGTCCGCCTGCGCCGGCGGACGTGGCGAACACCGTCGGGTTGCTCACCTGGATCCGCAGACCGTCGCCGGGACGGCCGGTGAGCTCGGCGCGTACCTTGCTGCCAGGTGCGTGCTTGCGCGCGTTGGTCATGGCCTCCTGCACGATCCGGTATGCGTGCCGTGCGGTCTGCGTCGGCAGCAGCTCGCGGCGGTCGATGTCGACCTCGACGTCGACCTGCTGACCGGCCGCCCGCACGTCGGCGAAGAGCGTGTCCAGGCCGGCGAGCGTCGGCTGCGGCGCCTCTGGAGTGCCGTCGCGCCGGAGCGAGCCGAGCACGGCGCGCAGCTCGTCCAGCGACGCGTGCGCGTTCTGCTGGATGGCCAGCGCGGTCTCGCGGGTCTCCTCGGCGCTGAGATCGGTGCGGTATGCGAGTCCGCCGGCGAGCATCGACAGCAACGAGATCCGGTGGGCGAGGACGTCGTGCATCTCCCTGGCGATCTGCGCGCGCTCGGCGAGCTTGGCCTGTTCGATCCGCTGCAGCTGCTCCCGCTCCGCGGTGAGCTCGGCGACGCGACGCGACTCGGCCAGGTCGCGGTGGCTGCGCAGGTAGAGGCCGAGCACCGTCAGGCCGCCGAGGGCGGCCGAGCCTGTGGACATCCCGACGACGGTGGTCTGGTCGACGCCGTACCGGGTGCTCTGCACGCCGAGGAACAGCAGGCTCGCGATCGCGACCGGCACGATCTGGCGCCACCTGCGGTGCGTGCACAACGAGACGTAGGCGACCCAGGCCGGTCCCGCGGCGGTGGTGGAGAAGGCGGTGAGCGCGGCGGTGGCGAGCGCGACCTGCCAGGGCCGGCGACGCCGCCACCGGATCAGGACCAGGCCGACCGCGCCCAGCCCGACGTCGACGAGCACCATCGGGAGCTTGCCGGTGTCGCGCATGAGCACCACGACGAGGATGACGCCGTAGAACGTCACCGGCACGAGCGCGCAGGCGTAGCGCAACGCGATCTCCGCGCGCCCCAGGGGCGACTGCTCCGTCCTGACCTCCACGACCCACAGCCTAGGGACCGCGGGCTCCGGGCGTGAGCGACCTGAGTCGACGTCGGGGTAGACCCAGGTCGATCGACGATCGACCTGGGTCCGATGACCGCCGGCCGCGAATCGCGTGGACTTGACGCATGATCGAATTCACGCGAGTCAGCAAGCGCTACGGCAACGTGCAGGCGCTCGACGACCTTTCCTTCACCGTGGCGCCGGGGAGCATCACCGGGTTCCTCGGGCCCAACGGCGCGGGCAAGTCGACCGCCCTGCGGATCCTGGTCGGGCTCACCCGACCGACGTCCGGCTCGGCGACCGTGCTCGGCCGCCCGTACACCGCACTCGCCCGACCCGGCGCGCTCGTCGGCACCCTGCTCGACGCCGGTGCCGTCCACCCGGGGCGCACCGGGCGGGAGACCCTGACCCTCGGCGCGATGATGCTCGACCTGCCGCCGTCCCGCGTCGACGAGGTGCTCGAGATCGTCGGACTGACCGGCAAGGAGGCCCGGCGCGGCGTCGGCGGCTACTCCCTCGGCATGCGGCAGCGCCTCGGCATCGGCCACGCCCTGCTCGGGCGCCCGCGGGTGCTGGTGCTCGACGAACCCGCCAACGGCCTCGATCCGCAGGGCACGCGCTGGATGCGCGGGCTGCTGCGCGCGCTCGCCGACGCGGGGTGCGCGGTGCTGCTCAGCTCGCACCAGCTGCACGAGGTCGAGCAGATCGCCGACCGGGTCGTGATGATCGGCCGCGGCCGTGTCCTCGCCCAGGGAACCGTCGCCGAGCTCGACCGGGGCCGCGGCCTCGAACAGACCTTCCTCGACCTCACCGCGGACACGGATCGGAGCGCAGCATGACCGACACCACCCTGCTCACGGAGACCGGCGCCGCGAGCGTCGCCGAACGACCGGCGCTCCCCTTCGGCCGGCTGCTGGCCGTCGAGGTCCGCAAGCTGCTCGACACCCGGATCAGCAAGATCCTGCTGGCGATCCTCGCCGCCCTGACGGTCGCGTCCATCACCGCACGCGGCATGGTGGCCGGGCCGGACCTGGAACTCCTCGTCCGCACCGCGGCGATCGGGTTCGGCACGCTGCTCCCCGTCCTCGGCATCCTCTCGGTCACCAGCGAGTGGAGCCAGCGCACCGTGCTCACGACGTTCGCGCTCGAACCGCGCCGCGGGCGGGTCCTCGCGGCCAAGTGCCTGCCCCCGTTGCTGCTGGCCGTCGTCGCCTCGGTGACCGCGATCGTCGTCGCGGTGCCGGTGACCGCGACGGTGGCCATGGTCCAGGGCGAGCCGGCGGCCTGGGACGTGGCGCCGCTCGCGCTGCTCGGGTGGACGGCGACGAACGTCCTGGTCGTCGCCATGGGCATGGCCCTCGGCATGCTGTTGCTCAACGCACCGGCCGCGATCGTGATCTGCCTGTCGACGGTCGTGCTGTGGACGGGCGTCGGCAGGCTCGGCTCGGTCGGCGCGTTCCTGACCGAGTGGCTCGCCCTGAACACCGCGGCCATACCGCTCGCCGCCGCGGACATGACCAGCGGCGATCTCGCACGCCTGGCCACGGCGGTCACCTTCTGGATCGTGATCCCGCTGACCCTCGGTGCCGTGCGGGTGATCCGCAAGGAGGTGCGCTGACATGCCGAGCGCGATCATCCGCATGTTTCTCGCGGTCGCGGCGTTGCTCACGGCGGTAGGATGCGCGGGCGTGGACACCTCGCGTGTGACGGCCGACGCGGTCGTCCCGCTCGACCGCGCACCGCTCGACCGCGCCGCGGGAAAGCGGATCGTGGGCATCGGCGAGGCGACCCACGGCAACAAGGAGTTCGTCGAGATCCGTCTCGCGCTCGTCCAGCGGCTCGTCCGGGAGCACGGCTTCCGCACGCTGGCCCTGGAGGCCGACTTCGGGGGCACGGCCACCGCGGACGACTACGTACGGAACGGCAGGGGCACGGCGGAACGCGCCGCGAAGGCGCTCGGCTTCGACGTCTACCGCACTCGGGAGACGGCGGACCTCCTCGCGTGGCTGCACGAGCACAACGCCGGCGTCCCGCGAGACGAACAGGTGCGTCTGTACGGATTCGACATGCAGCGGTACGACCAGAACAAGCGGTGGCTGTTGCGGTACCTCACGAAGGTCGACCCGGCCGAGGTCACCTCGGCCGAGAAGTCGCTGGCCCCGCTCACCGACGCCACCAGGTCCACGCAGGACGAGGCGAAGGTCGAGGCCGGCGAGAGGGCCGCACGGCGGCTCATGACGCGACTGGAGGACGACGAGAAGGCGTACGTGGCGAAGGACTCCGCCGACGCGTTCACGCGCGCGGTGCATCACGCCCAGACGATCCAACGCGGCGCGGCACTGCAATTGTCCGGCAACGACTACGCGCGCAAGCGCGACGCGTGGATGGCCCAGAACGTCGAGTGGATCGTCGACCACGAGGCCGACCAGGGACGGGAGAAGATCGTGCTCGGGGGCCACAACGGACACATCGAGAAGACCGGCGCCGCGTACGACTTCGCGTCGATGGGCGAGCGCCTGACCGCGAAGTACGGTGACGGCTACTTCACCGTCGGCACCGAGTTCGGGACGAGCACCTTCGTCAGCGCCGACGCCGGGTCCGGCGAGCGCAGGCGGTTCACGGTGAGCCACGACACCCCGCTGGCGAAGCTGTTCGGCGACGAACGTTCCGGCTACGTCGACATCGCGCGGGCCTCGGAGCGGGCAGGTAACCGTGAGCTGCTCGCCAGCGAGGTCCGGATGGGCAGCGTCGGTGACAGCTTCCGGTCGATCTACGGGCACCTGCGCTGGAGCTACACCGTGCCGATGGTGCCGGCGAAGGCGTACGACGCCTTGGTGTACGTCCCGCAGGCGACTCCGGTCACCCCGCTGTGACGGATCGCAGGGGCCGACCGGCACACCGCCTCGTCAGACACTAGCCGCGACGCTCCACGAGCCGGGAGAGCACGATGTTGGTCTTGGTGTGCTCGACGATCCCGTCCCCGTAGAGCTTGAGCAGGAAGCGTTCGAGGTCCGCGGCGTCGCGCAGCCGTGCGCGGACGATGACGTCGGCCTCTCCCCCGACGTTCCAGGCCTCGAGCACCTCGGGCTCCCGGCTCAGGATCTCGGCGAGCGCGTCACGGGTCGTGGCGCGCAGGGGTCCGCAGTAGCAGAGCAGCAGCACCTCGAGGTTCCAACCGAGTGCCGCATGGTTGACCGAGGTGGAGAAGCCCGCGATCGCTCCTCCGGCGCGCAGCCGGTCGACCCGGCGCTTCACCGCGGGCGGCGACAGGTTCACGTCCCGCGCGATGTCCGCGTACGACCGCCGAGCGTCCTCGGTCAGGTGCGCAATGATCGTTCGATCGATGCCGTCCAGACGCACGATTCAGATCATATCCCCGTCCGATTCTTCATTGACCCACGTCTGTCCGTTCGGGAAGAGTTGTCGCGACACGACGCGGCGCCGCCCGCGGCGAAGGGAACCCGATGCGACCCGTGGCTTGGCTGACCGCCCTCCTGCTCACCGCGACCGTCGTCCTCGCCGGCTGTGGCGGCGAGGACGACAGCACGGCGTCGTCGTTCTCCGTCGGCGAGCTCGACCCCGACTTCCTCACCCCGGGACGCACGACCGGCGCATTCGACCAGATCCACGCGCTCTTCACACCGCTCACCAAGGTCGACAGGGACAACAAGGTCGTCAACCAGATGGCCGAGTCCATCACGAGCGACGACCGGCGCACCTGGACCATCAAGGTCAAGCAGGGTTGGACGTTCCACGACAAGTCCCCGGTGACGGCGCACAGCTTCGTCGACGCCTGGAACTGGACGGCCTACGCGCCGAACGGCTGGGCCAACAACGGCGATCTGTCGATCATCGAGGGCTGGGACGCGCTCAACACCACCGAGGGCAAGCCGAAGACCAAGGAGATGACCGGCGCGAAGGTCGTCGACGACCACACCATTGAGGCCACGCTGGTGCTGCCCAACAGCCAGTTCCCGCTCCTGCTCACGAAGATGGGGTTCTACCCGCTGCCGGAGGTCGCGTTCGAGGACTTCGGCGCGTACGAAAAGCGTCCGATCGGCAACGGTCCCTACCGCATGGCCGGCGACTGGGTCCACAACCGGTCGATCAGGGTGCAGCGGTTCGCCGGTTACCAGGGTCAGCGTCCGAAGACCGACCGCATCGAGTTCAAGATCTACAGCGACGTCAAGACCGGCTACACCGATCTCCAGGCCGGCAACCTCGACATCGTGAACGTCGGGCAGGACCAGTACGGCCAGGCGAAGAGGGACTTCCCGGACAGCTTCACGGCGTTCGACGCACCCGCCATCGACTACCTCGGCTTCCCGCTGTTCGACAAGCGGTACGCCGACAAGCGTCTGCGGCAGGCGATCTCGCTCGCGATCGACAGGAAAGCCATCAACAAGGCCCTGTTCGCCGACGTCATGACGCCTGCCACGTCACTCGTGGCGAGCTCGTCCATCGGCGCCGAGCAGGACACCTGCGAGTACTGCCGGTTCGACCCCGCCGAGGCGAGGAAGCTGCTCGCCGAGGCCGGCGGCTGGTCGGGCCAGCTCACGATCTGGTACCCGTCGGGCGCCGGGTACGACGCGATGTTCGAGGCCATCGCCAACCAGATCCGCGAGAACCTCGGCATCACCGACATCTCGCTGAAGACGCAGACGTTCCCGCAGTTCCTGCAGAACCTCACGAAACAGAAGCTCCACGGCGTCCTGCGCGGGCACTGGGGCGCCACCCACCCGAGCATGCAGGACACCCTGAGCAACCTCTTCACCAAGGGCGGCGGCACCTACTACTCCACCAACTACACCAGCGACGACGTGCTCGACCTCATCCACCAGGGCGACCGGGCACCCTCGGTCGAGGCCGCCGTGCCGTCGTACCTGAAGGCGGAGCAGCGGATCCTCGACGACTTCCCCACCGTGCCGCTCTTCGGCGCGAAGTACGTCTACGTCCACTCCGACCGCGTCGACGACGTCGTCATCGACGTCAACCAGATCGAGCTCGCCGACGTGACCGTCGCCAAGTGAACGCCCCCCGAACCGAGAGGAGAGAACCGATCGACGCCGCGCTGGCAGCAGAGCTGGACACCGTTCCCGACCTCACCGCCTTCGCCACCGCCGACGAGCTGGCGGTAGTGAAGGAGCTGACGAGCGAGCCGGAGGTAGGGGCCGCGACGCCTGCCTGACCGGGCAGCCGGCTGCCGCGGCACCTGCCGGAGGGGAGAGAGGAAGCGATCACGTGACAGGCACCGACTGAACCGAGAGGAGAGACCCGATCGACGCCGCGCTGGCAGCAGAGCTGGACACCGTTCCCGACCTCACCGCCTTCGCCACCGCCGACGAGCTGGCGGTGGAGTTCGACCGCCTCGCCGAGGCGTACGCCGACGCCTGCACGCTGACCAGGATCGGCACGTCGCGGCTCGGCGAGCCGTTGCGCTGCCTCACCGTCGGCGACGGCCCGCGGGCCGCGATCGTCTTCGCGATGCCGCATCCGAACGAACCAGTCGGCGGACTCACGACGATCCAGCTCGCCAGACGGCTGTGCGAGGACACCGCGCTCCGGCAGCGCACCGGCTACACCTGGCACATCGTGCCGTGCATCGACCCGGACGGCATGCGCCTCAACGAGGGCTGGTTGCACGGCCCCTTCACCCGCACCCACTACGCACGCAACTTCTACCGTCCCGCGCCCGACGAGCAGGTCGACTGGACGTTCCCCTACGCGTACAAGCAGGCGTACTTCGACCGGGTGATGCCGGAGACGGTGGCACTGATGCGGCTCATCGACACGGTGCGACCGGCGTTCCTCTGCTCGCTGCACAACGGCGAGCTCGGCGGCGTCTACTACTACGTCTCGACCGAGCTGCCCGACCTCTACCCCGTCCTGCAGGAGATCCCCACGCACCTCGGCCTGCCGCTCGACACCGGCGAGCCGGAGGCGCCGTACATCGAGCGGCTCGCCACGGCGGTCTACCACACGTTCAGCCCGACCACCGCGTACGACTACGCCGAGCGGCACGGGCTCGAGCTCCCGTCCGGCGGGTCGGGCGACACCAGCACCGGCTACTCCCGCAGGTACGGCACGCTCAGTCTCGTCAGCGAGGTGCCGTACTGGACCGATCCGCGCGTCGGCGACACGTCGCCGAGCGACACGTCGTACGCGACCGCCCTGCGCAGGCAGGCGAAGGCGATCACCCACCTGAGCGACCTGCTGACCGAGACGATGGAGGCCGTCGCGCCCGACCTCGTGTCGAGCTCGCCGTACCTGCGGGCGACGCGCGCGTTCGCGCCGCTCATCGGCAGGGGTGCGACCGAGAGCGCGCACCGCGCCGGGCTGCCGGAGAACGACCGCCCGGCGACCGTCGCGGAGGAGTTCTCGCTCGACGACTTCGTGCACTGCTTCCGCCTCCGCTACGCGGGCATGCTCGTCCGCGCGCTCGACGGCGAGATCGGCATCGGCAACTCCACCCCCGCCATCAGGGAGCGGCGTGCCGTGCTCGGCGAGGTCTACGACGCCTGGTGCGACGAGGCCGAGCGGGCGAGCGCCGCGGAGCCGATCCCGATCCGCAAGCTCGTGGCGACGCAGTACGGCGCCGTCCTCGCGACGGCCACGGCCGGTCCCCAGTGAGTTGTCCAGCTGAACCACCCACGGAGGAGACATGAACGCACCGGACATCGAGCTGCGTGACGTGCGGCTCGGGCCCGGCGGGCCGATCGGTTGCGTGCGCGTCGTCGGCGGACGCGTCGTCGAGATCGGCGCGAACCCCGACCCGTCCGCGGACTGCTGGTACGACGGCGGCGGGCGCACGGTGCTGCCGGGCCTGCGTGACGCACACACGCACATGGTGCAGTGGGCGACCGCGCGGCGCCGGGTCGACGTCTCGTCCGCGCAGTCCCCACGGGAGGCGGTCGACCTCGTCGTCGCCGCGCCGCGCGACGACAAGGTGGTGGTGGGCCACGGCTTCAGGGACGCGACGTGGTCGGAGACGCCGCACAAGGACCTGTGGGAGCGCGCCCTGCCCGGCGTCCCCGTCATGCTCCTCGGCAACGACCTGCACACCGCGTGGCTGAGCCCGGCCGCGCTCGCCCTCGTCGGCCGGCCGGAGCATCCGACCGGGGTGCTGGTCGAGCAGGAGTGCTACGCCGCCGCCGTTGCCCTCCCGCAGACCGGCGCCGACCGGCTCGACCGCCTCGTCGCCGACGCCGCGGCCGCGGCCGCGGCGCGCGGGATCACCGGGATCCTCGACTTCGAGTACGCCGACAACGTCACCGACTGGCTGCGCAGGGCCGCGGCGTACGACGTGCCGTTGCGGGTGACGTGCGCGATCCCCGCCGACCGCGTCGACGAGGCGATCGAGCGCGGTCTGCGCACCGGTGACCTGCCCGCCGAGGGAGGCGGCCGGGTGCGGGTGGGACCGGTCAAGCTGTTCGCCGACGGCTCGCTCAACACCCGTACCGCACTGTGCGACGCGCCGTACGCCAGCGCGGTCACCGACCACCCGCACGGGCGGATGGAGCTCGCACCCGACGAGCTCGAACGCCGGATGCGCCACGCCTGGGACGGCGGCCTGCACCTCGCCGTCCACGCGATCGGCGACCACGCCAACGCGATCGTCCTCGACGCGTTCGAGCGGATCGGCTGCCCGGGCCGGATCGAGCACGCGCAACTCGTCCGTCCCGGCGACCTCCACCGGTTCGCGCGTCCCGGCCTCGTCGCCGGCGTCCAGCCGGCGCACCAGCCGGACGACCGCGACGTCGCGGACCTGTGCTGGCCGCAGGTGGCGCAGCACGCCTTCCCCTACGGGGCGCTGCACGCCGCCGGCGCCACCCTGGAGTTCGGCTCCGACGCCCCGGTCGCGCCGCTCGACCCGTGGGACGGCATCGCGTCGGCGGTCGCCCGTACCGACGACGACCGGCCGCCGTGGCACCCGGAGCAGGCGATGCCGTTCGAGGCCGCACTCGCCGCCAGCTGCGGCGGCCGCACGGCCGTCACGGTCGGCGACACCGCCGACCTCGTCCTGGTGGACGACGACCCGGGCACGCTGACCCCGCACGACCTCCGCGACATAGGCGTCCACGCGACCATGCTCGGCGGTAGGTGGACGTACGGCCCGGAGGCGCGGCGCTGAACCCGTGAGGGGCACCCTCACCGCGCCATGGAGGCTGTTGCGTTTTCGGGCGACTCGGCTTGATGATCTTGGTGGTGTCGGGACTGTGTTGCCAGGATGTTGTGATGGCGAGGGATTTCCGACCTGTTGATCGTGACCAGCAGTTCTTGTTGCCGCCGGATATGC
>WHST01000146.1 GCA_009379955.1 Streptosporangiales bacterium
CAAGGCGAATCCCATGTTCTCCCCCACGCTCATGTGCGGATAGAGCGCGTAGTTCTGGAACACCATCGCGATGTCGCGGTCCTTCGGCGGCAACGTGGTCACGTCGCTCTCACCGATGCTGATGCTGCCGCCGTTGACTTCTTCCAGGCCGGCCACCATCCGCAGCGAGGTGGACTTGCCGCACCCCGACGGGCCCACCAGCACCATGAACTCGCCGTCGTTGATGCCCAGATCCAGCGTGTCGACCGCCGGGTTCTCGGCGCCGGGATAGATGCGTGAAGCCTGGTCAAAGGTCACAGTCGCCATGATGTTGCCTTCCCTTCGTCGGTTCTGTACGGCCAATTTCGCCGGGATGGTGCTACCTGTTCTGGGGTCCTTGTCCTGGCTGGCGCTGTGCCCAGGGAGCGCGAATGACGTCAGGTCGTCGTGTGCTCGCGGGCGGGGTCGTGCAGGTTGAACTGGTTGGTCGGAAGGCCAGGCGTGGGGAGGTCGATCGCCCACACAGCACCGCTGCCGGGTGGCGCGGGCTCGAGGCCGTAGGACGCGGTGGTGATGAACAGCCGGTCCAGGTTCGGCCCGCCGAGGCAGACCGATGTGGGTTGCGGCACGGGCAGGGTCAGGACAACATCGAGTGTGCCGTCCGGCCGGTAGCGCCGGACCTCGCCGGCCCCCCAGATGGCCACCCACAGGTGGTCCTCGGCGTCCACGGTGAGCCCGTCGGGGCTGCCGTTAGGAAGCTCGGCGAACGTTTGGGGCGCGCCGGGGATGCCAGTCTCGGGGTCGACGGGGAACTTGAGGATGCGACCGTGGCCACTGTCGGACAGGAACAGGATGCTCCCGTCGGTTGAGAAGGCTGGTCCGTTGACGATGCTTAGGCCGTCGATCATCTTGTGTACGCTCAGGTCGGGGTCGACCCGGTAGAGCGAGCCGGCATCGGGAGTCCCGTCGTATGCCATGCTGCCGGCCCAGAACCGACCGACAGGGTCGCACCCGCCGTCGTTCATGCGGCAAGTGATCGGCTCCAACTCGGCCACCCAGGTCAGGTGCCCGGAGCCGGCGAGCAAGCCGATCCCTTGCCCGGCGGCGGCGATCCAGCCGGGTCCGGACCGCAGCGGTGCCACGGCGCCGAGCGGATGGCCTTCGAGGCGGGCGAGTGGTTGGAGTGAGTTCGGCCGGTCGCCGGCGGTGCTGTACAGGCTGCCGTTAAGGATGTCGACGAGTACGAGGCGGTCGTCAACCCAGCGGGCACCCTCCCCAAGCTCAAGCGTCTCGTCGGTCCAGCGGACGACGTGCTGATCGTGGCTGGTCATGGTCACCTCACTGTTTCTCCGGCTTCCAGACCGAGCAGGTCCAGCTCGTTTCGTGTGGGCAGGTTCTCCCAGTCGCCGACGGCGGTGACGGCGCAGGCGCTGAGCGTCACAGCTCGTGCTAGTCGCTCTTGCGGTCCGAGTCCGTCGAGGGTGGCTGACAGGTAGCCGGCGCAGAACGCATCGCCGGCGCCGGTGGTGTCGAGGACGTCGACCGGCGGTGCTGGGTGGTCGTAGCGGCTATCGGGTGTGAACAGGCTGGCGCCGCGCCTGGCTCGCTTCACCGCCAGCTCGTGGGTGGCTCCGTCGAGCAGCCGCTCGACCATGGCTGTTTCATCGTCTCCCTCGGTCACCAGCGAGAGTTCGTCCTCGGAGGCGACGATCACGTCGATGTAGGGGAGGAGGCTGCGTAGAGCGGTGCGGGCTTCGTGCCGGTTCCATAGGCGGGCGCGGTGGTTGACGTCCAGGACGACGGTAACCCTATGGTTGGCCGCGACCTCGGCCAGCCTCTGTGTCAGCCCGGCCGGCCCGGGCCCCAGGGCCGGTGTGATGCCGGTGAGGTGAAGGAGCGAGGCGTCGTCGAACAGCTCCGGGGTCACGTCGTCAGGGGACATGCGGCTGGCTGCGGAGTCGGATCGGTAGTAGTGGACCCGGACGTTGCGGCCTGGGAGCCGGTCGGTCAGCATGAGCCCGGTCGGCGCGGCATCGTCGTACTGGACGGTGGTGAGGTCGACGCCCTCCGCGCGCAGTGTTCGCGCCACCAGGGCCCCGGGTTCGTCCTGGCCGAGTCGGCTGAACCAGCGCACTGGGTGGCGCAGTCGCGCCAGGCCGATGGCGACGTTGGCCTCGGCGCCGGCGACGGTGAGATGCGTGGGACCGCCGAGTCGTAGCGGGTGCTCCGAGCGAACGACCGCCATCGCCTCGCCGACCGTCAGGACTCCTCGGCTTGTCATGAGCGCGCGACCGACGCGAGCACCTTGTGGGCGCGTTCTGCTAGCGCGTCAAGGTCGCCTCCCTGCGCCGCGTCGGCGAGCAGCGGCGACCCAAGGCCGACTGCCACCGCACCGGCGTCCAGGTAATCCCGGCCCGAATCGAGGGAGACACCGCCCACGGGCGCGAACGCGACTTCGGGAAACGGGTCGGTGAGTGCGCGGATGTAGCGCGGGCCGCCGAGGGAGGCGGGAAAGATCTTGATGGCGTCGGCGCCGAGGTCGACGGCGGTGGCGACCTCGGTTGGGGTGAGCGCGCCGGCCACGACGGGTACGCCGACCCGGACGGCCTCACGGACAGCCGGGTTCAGGGCGGGGGTGACGGCGTATGCAGCCCCGGCCTCGACCGCTCGGTGCAGCGCCGCCGCGTCGGGGACTGTTCCGGCGCCGAGCCCACCGTCGTCACCGACCTCGTGGGTCACGGTGCGGATCACCTCGAGGGCGTCGGGTGTGGTCAGGGAGATCTCGAGAACCCGGACTCCTGCTTGAACAAGGGTCAGCGCGCATGTCACGGCGAGCTCGGGGTCGCGAGTGCGGATGATCGCGAAAGCGCGGTGGCGCTCGAGCAGGGCGACGAGCTCGCCGGTGCTGGTGTTGTCGGGGTTGGTGGTTACCACTCTGCCAGACCTCCGTCCTCGTACCGCCAGATCGGGGACCTCCACTGGTGGCCCAGCTCGGCCGCGCGTCGCACCGCGGCCTCGTCGACCTCGATGCCAAGCCCGGGTCCGATCGGCCGGGCCACGTGGCCGTTGACGAACCGGAAGGGCGTCCTGTCGACGACGTAGTCGAGCAGCTCGGTCCCGTGGTTGTAGTGGATGCCCAGGCTCTGCTCCTGAATCAGGAAGTTGGGCGTCGCGAACGCGATCTGCAGGCTGGCCGCGAGCGCGATCGGTCCGAGCGGGCAGTGGGGCGCCATCGAGACACCGTGCACCTCCGCCATCGCGCCGATCCGTCGCACCTCGGAGATGCCGCCGGCATGGGAGAGGTCGGGCTGCGCGACGCTGATGCCCGCGCCGAGCACTGGGAGGAAGTCCCACCGGGAGTAGAGCCGCTCCCCGAGGGCGAGCGGCACCGTGCTGCACGCGGCGATCTGCGCGGTGAGGTGTCCTAGCTCGGGGAGGACAGCCTCCTCGACGAACATCGGGCGGTACGGCTCGAGAAGCGGCAACAGCCGCTGCGCGTTGGCCGGAGACACGCGACCGTGGAAGTCGAGCGCGAGGTCACGGTCCTCACCGAGCACCTCACGTGCGTTCTGCACACGAGCAAGGACGGTGTCGATCTCACGCGGTGAGGCGATGGGGCTCATGCGTCCCGTCGCGTTCATCTTCACCGCGGTCAGGCCGTGCTCCATCTGCTGGCTGATCGCGTCGGCGATCTCGGACGGCTCGTCGCCTCCGACCCAGGAGTAGATCCGGACGCGGTCACGGACGGGTCCACCGAGCAGGCCGTGCACCGGGACGTCTCGAACCTTGCCGGCGATGTCCCACAGCGCCTGGTCGAGGCCGGCGATCGCGCTGGAAAGGACAGGGCCGCCGCGGTAGAAGCCGCCGCGAGTCATGGTCTGCCAGTGGTCCTCGATCCGGAGAGGATCGGCGCCCAGCAGCAGTTCCGCGAGGGTGTCGACAGCGACGCGGACGGTCTCGGCGCGGCCTTCGACGACGGGTTCACCCCATCCCACCACGCCCTCATCGGTCTGGACACGGACGAATAGCCACCGAGGCGGCACCAGAAATGTCTCGACGCCGGTGATCTTCACGCCTGCGTCCCCTCCCGGATCCGTTCCACGTCGAGTACCGACTTCGCGAGCAGACCCCGCATCGCCTGCTCGGCAGCATCGGGGTCGCCGTCGACGATGGCGTCTCTCACCGAGGCGTGCGCCGGAGTGGGGTCGTCGTCGGGGATGCCGCCGTGCACCATCTGGTCGCGGGCCACAAGGCCTGCGGCCATGACGGCCTCCATTTGCACGAGCATCTCGTTATGGGTTGCACCGAAGACCGCCCCGTGGAAGGCGAGGTCGGCTGCGACCGCGCTCCCCTCTCCCTGCGCGGCGCGCAGCATCATGTCCAACGCCTGGTCCAGCACCTCCAGGTCGTCCTCGGTTCTGCGCAGGGCCGCCAGGCGGGCGCTCGCAGGCTCGATGATGCCGCGGACCTCGGAGAGATCGGTGATCAGGTCGTCGCCGTGGTTCGCCTCGAACTGCCATCGCATGATGTCGGCATCGAGCAGGTTCCATTCCCGGCGTGGAAGCACGAAGGTTCCACGCTTCTGCCGCGCATCGACGAGCCCCTTGGCTTTGAGTACGCGCAGCGCCTCACGGATCACTGTGCGGCTGACGTCGAGGTCGACCTCGAGGCGGGTAGGGTCGAGGGTCTGGCCCTCGGTGACGTCGCCGGCCAGGATGCGCCGGCCGAGAATCTCCACCACCTCCCCGTGGAGTCCACGACCCGCGTACGCGCCCAGCGGGGCCGGCCGGGCCCTCATGCCGAGGCCTTCATGACGCTCCAGCCTCCATCAACCACCAGGGATGCACCGGTGATGAAGGACGCGTCCGCGGACAACAGAAACGCGATGGCGGCTGCCGCCTCGTCTGCGCTTCCCAGCCGCCCCGCCACGGTTGCGCCGGCGCTCAGCTCCCGGTCCTCTGGGGAGACGCGGTCCCAGGCGCCGCTCACGATCGGACCGGGTACCACGGTGTTGACGCGCACGGCGGGCCCGTACTCCACGGCGAGCTGACGTGCCAGCGAGATCAGGCCACCCTTGGACGCGGCGTACGCAGGGTGGCCAGGCAGCCCGATGAAGGCATGCACCGATGACACGAACGTGGCTGCCGCTCCCCCCGGGTGCGTACTGGCGCGCATCCCCGGCAGGCACGCTGTGAACCCGAGGTGTGCCGCGGTCAGGTTCACCGCGATCTGGCGCTCCCATGACTCCGGGGTGGTCTCGTGGGCGGCCGCGAAGTCCAACGTGAAGGCGTTGCTGACCAACAGGTCCACCGGTCCGAACTCCTCCTGTGCGGCGTTCACGACCTGGCCCCACCGGGCGGGATCGCTGACGTCGGCTACCTGTGCGATCGCGGTGCATCCAGCGTTCCGGAGCTGATCTGCCACCTCGCTCACGCGTGGGGAGACATCCATCAGCACCACGCTGGCCCCGTCGCGTCCTAGACGCGCCGCGGTGGCTGCACCGATCCCAGACGCGGCGCCGGTAACCACCGCAACCCGATCACGGAAGCGCTCTGCGCCCGATGCGGGAGCCTCGCTGCTGGTCATGCGCGGAACTCTACACTAATGAGTTTTATATGACTTAATCTTGACAGCCGCAGGTGGGCGCGGGCAGAGTGATTGCCCCGGGTGCGGCGCGGGCGGTGAGCGCGGACGCTGAGCGCCCGAGGTGGAGCGGCGGTGTCCGTCTGAAGGAGGCGTGCCGATGTTGTCGCGGGGTCGCGTTCGTGCCGGTTTGCGGTGCTCTGGTCGTGGGTTAGCGACGGACATGCGCACCACCTGGGGAGGCGACCGGTGACCGCTCACCCGGGCGGACGGTGGCTGCGCTCGCCGCGTGAGGTCTCCGGTGAGGTGCCCGCGGCGCGGATCGCCTTCGGTGCTGATTACAACCCCGAGCAGTGGCCGCGGCATGTGTGGGACGAGGACGTGCGGCTCATGAAAGAGGCCGGGGTCAACATCGTTTCGCTGGCGATCTTCTCCTGGTCTCAGCTGCAGCCGACGGCGTCGCGGTGGGAGTTTGGCTGGCTCGCCGACGTCCTCGACCTGCTGCACGCAAACGACGTTGCCGTGTGCCTTGCCACGGCAACCGCCTCGCCGCCGCCGTGGCTGACCGCGAAGCATCCGGAGGTGCTGCCGGTCACCCGGACGGGGGAGACGGTCTGGCCCGGCGCCCGCCAGCACTGGCGGCCCACCTCCGCAGTGTTCCGCTCTTACGCGCTGGAGCTCGTGCGAGCGCTTGCCCAGCGGTACGGCGACCATCCGGCGCTCGCGGCCTGGCATGTTTCCAACGAGTTGGGTTGTCACAACGTCTACGACTACTCCGACGACGCGGCAGATGCCTTCCGTTCCTGGCTGCGCAGGCGGTACCAGACGATCGAGGGACTGAACACTGCGTGGGGCACCTCGTTCTGGTCCCAGCGATACTCCGCCTGGGACGAGGTTCTCCCACCGCGGCTGGCCGCCTCGTTCCCCAACCCGACGCAGCAGCTGGACTTCAAGCGGTTCTCGTCCGACGCGCTCAAGGAGTATTTGCGCGCCGAGCGGGACCTGCTGTACGAACTCACCCCGGACATCCCCGTCACCACCAACTTCATGGTGATGGGCAAGACCCAGGAGATGAACTACGCCGGCTGGGCCGCGGAGGTGGACTTCGTCGCCAACGACCACTACCTGCACGCCGACCGGCGACGGTTCGACGAGCTGTCGTTCTCGGCCAACCTCACCAGCGGCATCGCCGGTGGACGCCCGTGGTTCCTCATGGAGCACTCGACCAGTGCCGTCAACTGGCAGCCGGTCAACCTGCCCAAACGTGACGGCGAGCTCGCCCGCGACTCCCTCACCCACGTCGCCCACGGCGCCGACGCCGTCTGCTTCTTCCAGTGGCGCCAGTCGCTTGCCGGAGCGGAGAAGTACCACTCGGCGCTGGTGCCCCATGCTGGCGAGGACAGCGCGGTTTTTCGGGCCGTGACCGACCTCGGCACGACGCTGCAGGGGCTGGCAGAGGTCGCCGGGTCGCCACGCCTGCGCGCTCGGGTCGGCATTCTCTTCGACTGGGAGTCGTGGTGGGGCAGCGAGCTCGACTCCCATCCGACGTCGCTGCTGCGCTACCACGACGAGGCCCTGTCGTGGTATGCCGCACTCCTGGACGCCGGCGTGCGGACCGACGTCCTGCCGACGTCTGCCGCCTTCGACGAGCACGACGTGATCCTGGCCCCGATCCTGCACGTGGTACCCGCCCACCTCGCCGAGCGGCTGACCACCTACGTCGCCGGAGGCGGGCATCTGCTCACAACGTACTTCTCCGGCATCGTGGACGAGAACGACCACGTGTGGCCGGGCGGCTACCCCGGGGCGCTACGTGACCTGCTCGGCATCCGCATCGAGGAGTTCTCGCCCCTGGTTGCCGACGAGCACGTGCGGCTCGACAACGACGCCTCCGGCACCCTGTGGACCGAGACCATCGACGTCGCCGCAGGCACCGAGGTACTGGCCCGGTACTCCACCGGTGCCCAGGCCGACCGTCCCGCCATCACCAGGAGGCCCGCCGGCGAGGGGTCGACGACCTACGTCTCGACCCGACTCGACGACGCCGGTCGCCGATGGGTACTCCAGCAGCTGCTCGGTCGAGCAGCGGTCACGCCCGAGCTGCCCGAGGCGGTCACCGGTCGCATCGAACTCGCCATCCGGCACAACGACACCGCGGAGTACTGGTTCCTCATCAACCGGGGGGAGGCAGCGGTCCCCATCGACGGCATCGACGGGGAGGTGCTGGCCTGCAGCGCGCAGAGTCAGGCAGACCAGCTGGTCGTCGGTGCACGCAGCGTTGCCGTGCTGCGCCGCCCGCGACGCGGAGCCAGAGCCCACTCACCGGCGCGGCCATAAGCAGCGACAGCCCGAATCCAGGAACACGCCCGACACTAGGCAAGGGAGCTCGAGATGGAGCAGGTCACGAACCCGGGACTGAACCCGGTCACACGCCGCAGCTTTCTCCTGGGGGCCGCGGGTGGCGCCGGCGCGCTGTTGCTCAGCGGATGCGTGGGCTCTGGAACACCCGGAGGCAACCAAGGGGGTGGATCATCCAAGGAGCTGATCCTGCAGAACTCGATCGAGGACCCCGCGCCGGAGCAAGCCCTGGAGGAGCTGGCCGCCCGCATGAGGAACTACGAGGTGACGGTGAACTCCGTGGCCACCGAGCAGTTCCGTGCCCAGCTGTCGACGTATCTGACCTCCTCCGACCCCCCCGATGTCCTGACCTGGTACGCCGGGCCGGTGGCGAACTCCTACGCCGAGGAGGGCCTCCTGCTCGATGTGTCCTCGCTGTGGCGAGGTGATGGTCCCTGCGCGAACTTCTCCAGCGCGCTGCGCAGCCTGTCGACCAGCTCCGAGGGCCAGCAGATCTTCGTGCCCACTTTCAACTACTGGTGGTCCCTGTTCTACAAGAAGTCCGCGTTCGAGTCCTGGGGGGTCGAGCCGGTGGACACGTGGGAGGACTTCCTGGCCATGTGCGAGACCTTGAAACGCAAGGGCGTCTCCCCGCTCACGCAGGGGATCGGCTCCACCCCGTGGATGGCGTCGGGCTGGTTCGACTACCTCAACCTCCGGGTGAACGGGGCGAGGTATCACCGCGAACTCCTGGCAGGCGAGCACTCGTTCACAGATCGGCAGGTCGTGGAGGTCATGGAGCAGTACCGGCGGCTGATCCCCTACTTCCACCCCAACATGGCCTCGTGGGACTACCAGCAGGCGAGTCAGGCGCTGACCGACAACTCCGCAGCGATGTACCTCACCGGCGCCTTCACCATCCAGCACATGCCTGCAGACCAGCGAGGCGACCTCGACTTCTTCTCCGTCCCGACCATCGACCCGAGCGTTCCCAGCGCAGAGGAGGCACCCACCGACGGCTTCTTCGCCTCGGCCAACACCGACAACCCCGAGGGCTCGTTGGCCCTGCTGGACTACCTAGCCTCGCCGCAGTCCCAACAGGCCTTCATCGAAAAGACCGCTCAGGACGGCGCCGCCTACCTGCCTACCTCACCCGAAGTCGACACCTCCAACTTCACCCCCATCCTGCAGAAGGGCATGCAGCTGCTGCGGGAGACCGAAGAAATCACCCAGTTCTTCAACCGTGACTCCAGCGACGAGATGCAGGCCATCGCCGACACCGCACTGACCAAGTTCCTGGACAACCCAGGCGACATGAAGGCCATCTTGGCCGAGTGGCAGCAGTCCGCGGAGACCGCCCGGTGATGACCCTCACGCAGCGCGCCCCCGCGGCACGCGGCCCCACCGCGCCGGCCAGCGACCGGCGCCGCCGCAGACGCCGGAAACGTGTTCCAGCGGTGGTGTGGCTGTTCCTGCTGCTTCCGCTCGCGGTGGAGGCGTTCTGGGTCTTCTGGCCGGCCCTCAACAGCTTCTCACTGTCGTTCACCGAGTGGTCAGGCGTCGGCCCCGCCGAGCCCGTCGGCTGGGCCAACTACACCGACCTCATGGCCGACCCGGTGTTCCACATGGCCTTGCGCAACAACGTCATCTGGGCTATCGGCTTCGGTGGAGCATCCGTCGCCATCGGTCTGGCCCTCGCAGTTACACTCAACCGGCCCCGGCGAGGCGTCGGCTTCTACCGCAGCGCCATCTACCTGCCGATGGTGATCTCCCTGGTCGTCACCGGGCTGTTCTGGCGGATCATCTACCAGCCCGGGGGGCCCATCGACCAAATGCTGGCTCTCGGGGGTCTCGGAGCCGTAACCGTGCAGTGGCTCGCGAACGAAGACCTCGCGCTCTACGCCATCCTGATCGCGGCCGTATGGCGCCAGGTCGGCTACATCATGGTGCTCTACCTCGCTGGGCTCAAGGGCTGCGACTCAACCCTGGAGGAGGCAGCCTCCGTCGACGGCGCCAACGGCTGGCAGACATTCTGGCGTGTGGTCATGCCCCAGCTCAAGGGCGTCAACGCCGTCGTCTTCTCCGTGACCGTCATCGACTCGCTCAGAACGTTCGACATCGTCTGGGCCATGACCCGGGGAGGCCCCTACAACAGCACCCACCTGCTGAGCACCTACATGTTCCAGCAGGGCTTCACCCTCGTGAACCTCGGTTACGGGTCGGCGATCGCTGTCGTGATCTTCCTACTGGCCATCACCTTCATCATCACCTACCTGGTGCGCCAGGCCCGCATGGAGGAGTCCTGACCATGTCGCTAGCGATGGAGCGGTCGCCCAGCCCCAGCGGCCAGGTCGGCAAGAAGTCCGGCATCCCTTGGTTCCACATCGTCATGGGGCCGCTGGCGCTGCTCTGGCTCAGCCCCATCTTGTACGTCATGACCATCGCCTTCCGGTCCTTCGACGACATCGCCTTACACGGGCTGGGGGCCTTGCCGGCGACCTTCACCTTGGGCGGGTTCGTCGAGGCGTTCCAAGGAGGCGCGGTCGGCACGGCCCTGGTCAACAGCGCCGTGGTGACACTCTCGGGGGTACTGGCCAGTCTCTTCCTCAGCTCGCTGGCGGCCTATGCCCTGAGCAGATACCGGATTCCTTTTGCCCGTACCATCCTGTTGGTCATGCTGGCCGGCAACCTGCTGCCGCCGCAGATCCTGCTCATCCCGGTCTCCCGCATCGCGCAAGGCCTCGGGATCTACGACACGCTTTTCGCATTGATCGCGGTCCAGGTGGGCTTTGGTCTGGGCTTCTACACGTTCGTGCTGCATGGCTTCATGCGCTCGTTGCCGAATGAAGTGTTCGAGGCCGCAGTGATCGACGGTGCCGGCCCCACCCGGATCTATTGGGGGATCGTCCTGCCGCTGTCCCGCCCGCCGCTTGCCGCTCTGACGGCCCTGGCGACAACGTGGATCTTCAACGACCTCATCTGGGCGATGGCGGTGCTGCAGACGGAGACAAAGTTCCCGATCACCGCGGCACTGCTCAACCTGCAGGGCGGCTACTCGACCTCGTGGAACGTCGTCGCGGCTGGGTCGATCGTCGCCGTGATTCCGCCTGCGGTGGTGTTCTTCATGTTCCAGAAACAGTTCGTCTCCGGTCTGCTGGTGGGATCGAACAAGTGACGTCGGAGCCTGCGGCGCGTTGGACGCTGCACACCGCCACGTCGACCTATGTCATCACCCGAGCGCCCGCAGAGGCTGGCCTGGTGCTCGAGCACTGGGGGGCACCAGGGCGGGACCAGCCCTGGACTGCACCAGATAGGCTCCACTTCGCCACCCTGCTCGACCTGGCACCGTTGGAGTACGCCGCCCTCGGAACCAGACACACCACGACCAGCGAGCTGATCGTTCAACGTCCCGCCGGACACGACGGCATCAACCTGCGCCTGGCCGACGACAGCGTTCGTGTCGACCGCGACGGCCACTCCACACACCTACAGGCACTGCTCACCGACCCAGCGGGGGACATCACGGTCACCCTTCACGTGCTCACCTCAACGCGGCATGACGTCGTCGAGCGATGGGCCGAGGTCAGCCATGTTGACCATGGTGGCCATGCTGACCCCACCGATGCGGTGGTGCTCACGCGAGTCTTCAGTGCCGGCTGGAACGTCCCCGTGGGTCCTGGTGCCCGCCTCCACACCCTGGTGGGCCAGTGGTCGCGCGAGTTCCAACCGGTCGAGGTGGAGTTGACCGCCGGCGAGTTCTCGATCGGCAGCCGACAAGGCATCACATCCCATCGGTACAGCCCGTTCGTGGCCCTGCAGACTCCGCAGGCGCGCGGCGCGTCGGATGACGATGCCTACAGTGTCGCGCTGGCCTGGAGCGGGTCCTGGCGTATGCTCGTGGACGCCATCCCATTCCACAGCCACGTCCGCGTGAGTGGAGGTCTCGACGACGAGACAGGCGACGTCAAGCTTCAGCCAGGGCAGCGGTTCGAAACGCCGCACATGCTCGGGATCTGGAGCCCGCACGGGCTGACCGGACTGAGCCGTGCCTGGCACGCCTACCAGCGGGAGGTGCTCGCCCGTGACTTGGGCCCCCAGCATCGACCCATCGTTTACAACTCCTGGTACGCCACCGAGTTCAACGTCCGCGTGGACCACCAACTCGCGCTGGCCGAACGCGCGGCTCGACTCGGCGCCGAGGCATTCGTCGTCGACGACGGATGGTTCACCGGGCGCACCAGCGACCGCTCGGGCCTGGGTGACTGGCATGTCGACGACGCCAAGTTCCCCCACGGGTTGGAAGAGCTCATCGACGGAGTGCTCGGACTCGGCATGCGGTTCGGCCTGTGGGTGGAACCCGAAGCAGTCAACCCCGACAGCGACCTGTACCGGGAACACCCTGACTGGGTCTACCACGCTGGGCACCGACCCTTCACCACCATACGCAACCAGTACATCCTCGACTTCGGCCGGCCGGACGTGGAGCGCTGGGCCGCTGACATGCTCACACGGTTGCTGACGACCTACCCCATCAGTTACCTGAAATGGGACATGAACCGGCCGGTCACCGACGGCGGTCGCCCCGCGGACCCGCATGGGCGTGAATGGTCGATCCAGCACACCCGAGCCTATCTGCGAGTCATGGCGATGCTCCGCAGAGACTTCCCGCATGTGACCGTGGAGGCGTGCGCCGGCGGCGGCGGACGCATCGACAACGCCGTGCTTGCGGTCTGCGATGTCGTCTGGCCCAGTGACGAAACCGGTCCACGCGACCGTCTCGCCATCCAGCACGGGTTCCTCTCGGCGTTCACACCATCGGTGATGAGTTCGTGGGTCACCGACGAGCCGGACCACATCAACGTAGAGCCAGCAAGTCTGGAGTTCAGGTTCGTGGTCGCGATGGCAGGTGCCCTTGGCATCGGCGCAGATCTGATGCAATGGGATCCGGCCCGCATGCAGCACGCCGCGACCTTGGTTGAGCTCTACCAAGAAATTCGCTCGACCATTCACCGAGGAACCGTCTTCAGACACGGCTCACCTACAGATGACTCGTACGCAATCCAGTACACCACCGACGGGAAGGTGGTGCTGCTGGTATGGGCTCGAGGACAATGCCCTCCGAGCGTGCGCATTTACTTCGCCGATCTGCAGCCGTCCCACCGCTACCGCCTGCGAGGATCTGACGTCGTACTGTCGGGCTCCGAGGCATCCGAACGAGGCGTCCCAGTGCCGTTCTCCATCGCGCCAGACTGCGACGTACTCGTGTTCGACCGCATCGACCGATGACCACGATGCCGCCTGGGCACGGCTGGCGTCGAACAAGGCTGTCGCTCACCATCGATCTAGCCCATGGGGGTCGCTGGACCTCACTAGCCTCTCCCTACCGGGAGTGGTTGTGGCGGAACCCGGACGACAAAGTGGTGACCCGACGCGCGCAGGTGCGACCCGGAGACGCGTTCGTCGACGCCGGCGGCGCGGAGGAGTGCTTCCCAACAATTCGAGGCCTTCCCGATCACGGGGACGCCTGGTCGCGACCATGGGCGGGCTCGGACGCACACGCCTACGTCCAACTAGGACCATGCACGTTGAAACGAGACGTCGACGTCAACGGCGAGATAGCGGTCGACTACCGCCTCACCGCTGCCTCTCCTGAACGGTTCCTCCACGCGGTGCACATCCTTCTCGATCTCTCGTCGGAAGCACGAATTGCTGCGCCCGAGGTGACGCATGCGCGCATCCTCGACTACCCCCAAACAGGAGTGAGCACCGAAGTGACCTGGCCAAACGGCCTGGGCATGCCCCTCGACCAGCTGGGGCCCAACGACGGCACGGCCACTGGTGCGTGCCTCCTGGACTGTCAGCACGTAACCGTCCTCGACCAGAACGACGCTCTCGCTCTCACATGGAGCACTCGTAGACGGGCGGATCAGCGTCTGCTGTCGATGTTCCTGTGGCGGAACCTTTGCGGCTGGCCAACCGACGCCCCATACCGCGCAATCGGAATCGAACCCATGGTAGGAAGGGCCGCCGACCTGGGAGGCGCCAACAGGGAAGACGTCGCGGAGGTACGGAACAACCACAACTTCCACTGGAGACTGCACATCACATGCTGGCGACGACTGACATGCCTCGCAACGGCGAGATCAGGGCACGGCTGACCAGGGAGTGGCAGCCACCAGCCGTGAGCGAACGCGCTGGGACGCAACTGTGGCCTCAGCACGTCGCCGAGCTCATGTGACGCCAGTTGACGTGACTCTGTTGGGAGACGAACGAGCTCCGGCTCCGCGGGCAGTTGTCGCTGCTACGGCTGTTACGGATTCGGAGCCGGCACTTCGAGGGCGAGCGACGTCGAGTTGATGGCGGGCCGCCACGATCGGGAGAGCAACGAGGTCACCCGGTCGTCGTTCCGGATTTACCGCGACGACCAAGACATTGGCGGGGTCGACTTTTGGGCCTGCCGCACGTGCCAGTACGTCCTGCTTGGCGAGATCGGTCTGGTCGAAGCGGAGCAGAACAAAGGGCTGGGCCGCAGGGTTCTGGAGCGACTACGCAACGACCTGCCCGGGTACCGCTGGTACATCACTCTCGCCAAACGCGGCTCGGAGACGTTCTGGCGGCGGCTGCGCGAGACACACCCAGGCGAGTACGCCACCGGCGCGTGCCCGCACATTCAGGCATCGCTGTAATCGACACCCTGGCCGCGAAGGCTGGCCGTCCCGCGTCGTCACGCTGCCGCGTCGGTGTTGCAACGCCAGCATCACGCAGGCGAGGAGCCGCCCAGCCAGGGAAGCGACGACGACGGGCTGCTCAGGACGGGCTCGTCGAGCCGACGCAAGTCGAACTAATGTTCGGCTACGATGAGCCGATGGGCAAGCCAGCTGTGCACGTATGTATCGGTGATGAGCGGCGCGGCGCGGACGGCCGGCGACATCGGGTGGTGCGTCGCATGGTCGGGGCCGATGGCCGCGTGGCCCTCGCGTACAACGTCTACAAGCCGAGCGGGGGAATCGAGTTGCGGTTCGTCGTCCTCGCGGCGGATGACGAGACGGACTTCCTCACGCAGCCGGGCGAGCCGCAGCCCGACGAGTTCGACCCCGCCTAAAGCCGCGTCTCCCGCACCTGAGGCAGCGCCGGGAAC
>WHST01000147.1 GCA_009379955.1 Streptosporangiales bacterium
CCGAGTCCGCCCGGTGGCTGTTCGCTGTGCCTGCGGTCGCCCAGCCACTACCGACAGAAGCCACCCCCGTCATACCGCGCCCCCGTGCTCACCTACCCTACGGCTGGCGTGACTTTTCGTTCCAATGGTCCCGACGGGCCGGCCCCCGGGGTCGCGGCGCGGCGCTGGGACTCCAGCGCGAACTCGTCCTGCTCGAGCCGCGAGACGCCGTACCTCTCGGCAACGATCTCCGCGGTCATGCCCATCGGGATCTGAGTGAACGGGTCTGTCAGCATGAGAAGAGTGCCGTCCACCAACTCCCGGCTGGCCAGCCGCCACCCATCGCGGGCCGCGAATTCGTAAAACGGCATGCGGCTCATAGATTCGTTGCCGCCGACGGCCACAACCTCAGCGCCGCCCCAGCGCAAGCGCTGGGCACCCGACCAGATCGCCTGAAGCCCGCTGCCGCACAGCCGGTTGACGTTGAACGCTGGCACACCGGCCGGAACGCCGGCCGCCACGGCCACGCGCCGCGCGTTGTAGGCGTCCGGGCCGACCTGACCCACCTGGCCCATCACCACCTCGTCGACGTCCTCGAGGCGAAGTCCGCTGCGACGCACCCCCTCGGTCAGCGCCACCGCGCCCAGCTCGTGCGCCGGCACCGACGCAAGGCTGCCACCGAAGCTCCCGATGGCGGTTCGTGCGCCGCCGAGCACCACAACATTGTCCGCATCCATGAGTTTCACTCTTGACTATATACCTGCGTTTGACAATAGTGATCAGTGACACTAAGAAAGGGGATAGCGTGACAGAATGTCAGGTGCTCTGGCCGAGCGATCGGATGGGGCCGTTCAACGACTGGCTCGGGTTCGTCTTCGAGGAGGCCACCGGCGAACGGGTGGATGCGGTGTGGACAGTGCGGGAGGAGTTCCTGCAGCCCTTCGGCATCCTTCACGGCGGCATTCACTGCAGCATCGCTGAGGCGTTGGCCAGTCTAGGTGGCTCGATCTGGTTCGGCGACGCTGGCCGGGTCGTCGGTGTCACCAATTCGACGGACTTCTACCGAGCGATCAGCGCGGGGGCGTTGCGGTCAGTGGCTGTGCCGGTGCACCGTGGCCGAGTCCAGCAGGTATGGGACGTCAAGACTCACGACCAAGCCGAGGGCCGACTCATCGCCCGCGCTCAGGTCCGCCTGCAAAACCTGCCGCACCGCGACCATGGCGTGACCAATTAGCGAACATCCGGCGGCAACGCCGCGATCTCGCTGCCCACATTGGGGTTGCCGTTCTCGACCTGCTTGATCAGGTCCTCGATCCATGTCAGCTCGATCTGCACGAGTTCCAGGGTGTTCTCCAAGAGCCGGATCTGCCACCAGAGCAACCCCGGGTGCTGGCTGCGGGAAGCATCCGCGAAGCGGACCAGCCGGGCCTGCCACCTCTCGCGCTGGGCAAGCAGGTCCTGACGCCGGGCCACGAGGGCTTTCAGCTGGTGCTCATGAGAGGTCTTACCGAAGAAGAACATCCGCAGCCGGAACTCGTCCTTCGTCCAGCGCTCCTGCAGAGGCGAGGACAGCCAGTCGTCGACGACCGCGACCCCGCTCTCGGTGGCGCGGTAGAGCCGCTTGTCGGGCCGCCGCTCCTGTCGCTCGGTGCGCGCGGTAATGAGTCCCTCAGTCTCCAGTGCTTTCAGCTCCCGGTATATCTGGCTGTCCGAGGCGTTCCAGACCACGCCGATGCTGCGATCGAAGATGCGCTTGATGTCGTAGCCGGACAACTCTCGGTAGACGAGCAGGCCTAGGATCCCCTCACGCAGCGCCATGGCGTTGCCCCTGCTCTCGTCTCGATCCGTCCGACGGCATACGCCTAAATTCTACCCGCCCACAGCTCGCGGTGCTCACGTGCTAACTTCCTCGGACTGGCGCTCGCTGTACAGCGTCCGCAAGTCGTCGAGGCGCACCTTGCCTCGATCGGTGTAAGGAAGATCCTCAACCACGACGATCTCTCTGGGCAACTTGTAGGCCGATACCACGCTCGCGCAGTGCTTCAGCAGGTCCGCCGCACTGGTCGGCTCCCGCAGGGAGACGAAGCTGACGACCTCCTCGCCGTAGATCGGGTCCAGTACGCCGACCGTGGCAGCGTCCCTGATCGCTGGGTGCTTGCACAAGGCCTCGTTGATCTCCGCTGGCGCAATGTTCACCCCACCGCGGATGATGATGTCCTTGGCGCGGCCGACGATCGTGAGGTAGCCGTCCTCGACAACGCCCAAGTCGCCGGTGTGGATGGCCTCGCGGTCCTCCAGCGGCTCCTCCACACCCGGCCTCACGACGTATCCCCACGCCGCCTGCGGGCCGCCAGTGACGATCTCGCCCTCCGAGCCCGGCGGAACCGCCCGGCCCTCGACTTCAATGCGCAAGCGCTGTGAGGCGGTCGGGAAGCCCACGGTGCCAAGCCGACGGTGACCTGCTCGGTTGCCGGCCATCCAGCCGGCCTCGCTCATGCCGTACATGGTGAGGATCTCCACCCCGTACCTCGCCTCGAACTCGAGCTGGCGCTCCAGGGAGAGCGCCGCGGTGCTGCTGGTCAAGTGGCGCAGGTGTGGGTGGTCGGCCCCGCTGAACTCGACCGGCTCGGCCAACAGCATATTGATGGCGGTCGGGACGCTCACCGCCACGGTGATCCGGTGGTCGACGACCCAGGCGAAGTAGCGCGACCGGGAGAACGTTCTCGCCAGAACGAGGGTGGCACCGGCCAGCAAGGTCGCGGCCAGGGACAGCCCCTGCGGGGAGAGCCAGGTCAGTGCCCGGAACTCCAGGATGCGGTCGTCGGGGCGAAGGTCGTTCAGCTCGGCGCCGGCCCAGCCCATGTAGAAGTAGCTTTCAAAGGTGTGGACCACGCCCTTCGGGGTGCCGGTGGTGCCGGAGGTGAAGATGACGAGCGAGCGGTCACGGCGGTCAACATCGAGCACACGGTCGGTCGGGGCGAGACCAGCGGCGTCCGGCACGAAGAAGGCATCGTCGTGCGCGCCGTACTCCACCCGGCTCACCCCGTCTGGCAGCGCGGCAAGCTGCTCGTGGACGGTGTGCCCCGCGTTGACGAAGACCAGTCTCGGCGCCACGGTTGCGAGCACGTGCTCGAGGTTCTTCTCCCCGACCGTGGTGTTCACCGGGCAGAGGACAACGCCGTACCGCATTACCGCCACGTGCAGCACCGCTTCCTCGAGGCTGTTCTCCGAAAGCACTGCTACCCGGTCCCCTGGCCCCACGCCGTGCTGCTCCAGCAATGCCGCGATCCGCCGGCAGGCGTCCAGCAGCTCTGCGAAGGTAAACTCACGCCCGGAGTCCGCGTCCACGACCCACGCCTGATCCGGCCGTTCGGCGGCGCGCCGCTCGACCACCGAGGCCAGGGTCTCGTAGTCAGGAAGCAATCCCTCAGCCACCGTGGTCACGGCTCACAGTCCCTTTGCAGCTAGACGCTCCAGCCACTGACCCGCCTGTTCGCGGCGGATCGAGGCGACCGCGTCGGTGCCGAAGAAGGTGGCCGGGTCGACAGCGTCGATCGGGTACGTCGGCCGGTCGAACGCGTCGCGGTAGGCGAACGGTGCCGTGGCGTCGATGCACACCCCTCCGGGGAAGCGGATGTTCGACGCGGTCCAGTCTGCCGCGCCGGCAGAGGCTCTGTCACCGGGCTGGAAGGTCTGCCCGACTCCGCCTATCGCGACGCGGTGGACGTCGGTGGCCGGATTGACCCGCGTGGTCGCCGCCCAGACCACGTCATTGAGGTCGTAAATGTCGATGTCGTCGTCGACGGTGATGGCGACCCGCATTCCGCGCGAGGCCGCAAGGATGGTGTCCATGATGTTGATCTGAGCGCCCTCGTCGCGCTGGCGGCGCTTCTTCACCTGGAAGACCGCGCCGCCCCACTCGGTCATGGCCCAAGGAACGTGCACGTCGGTGACCAGCCCCGGCTCGATCCGGTCGGCGAGCTCGAGGAGTGCAGCCTCGCGCGGGATGACGCAGGCGTTGTGCACCTCCTGCATGTGCACACCCAGCGCGTGGTAGATCGGCCGGTCAGCGCGGCGGGTGATGGCTGTGGCCGTGAACTTGTAGGTCCGGTAGGCCTTGCCCATGTATCCGGCCCATTCCGGGTGGAAAGGGTGCTGGCCCTGCGCGTTGTCCTCCTCCGCCAGCGGGCTCTCCCACACCTTTTCCTCAGTGTCGAGGTAGCCCTCGATGACGATCTCCGACTCGGCTATCGCCAGCGCATCCACAGTCTTGGCCCTGACCACGTCAACCGGGAAACCCTGGAACGCTCCGGCAACGCCCAGCTCATCGGAGCCCTTGGGCAGCAGCAGATAGTCGAAGGCAGAGCTGGCGGTGATCGTGACCGCCGGCGGCACCCCGATGTTGATGGTCATAGGGACGCGTTCCTTGCGGTAGAACTCCGTCGCGATCATGTCGCCATGCGAACCGGGTGAGATCTGGAAGGAGGAGAAGTCCTTGCCGCGGAAGTTCATCCGGTTGAAGGCGATGTGACTGCCACCCCAAAAGTGCCGGCCGGTCACGCATGTGATGCCACCGCCCAGCGTCCGGCCCGGGTCCTCGAAGGTGTGCGAGACCATCGGGACTTCACGCCACACGTCGACATCATCGGTGATGACGACCTCCTGAACCGGTGCGCTCTCGACCAGCCGCGGTGCTACCGGCTGCGTCAGCGCCCGCTGGAAGCGCCGCTTGAGCTCGCGGGGGGAGTCGCACGGGAACAACTTGGTGAGAATGTCCTCGCGGGCGATGACGTTGGTGACGATCCGGTGGTCCGGATAGCCCTTAACGTCGTTGAACAGCAGCCCCGGTCCACCGTCGAAGTGCTTCTGGAGCGCGATCACCCCGACGTTAGGGTCCACGGCTTGGGCCGACTCCAGCAGCTGGCCCTTGCTGCGCAGGAAGTCGATGGTCTCGCGCAGGCTTCGGGCCGGTTCGCGGGTCTGGGACACGTGCTCAACTCTCTTCGTTGGTGGTGGTGACGGTGCTCAGGTCGTGGCGCCGAGGTAGGCAGCTCTTATCGCAGGGTCCTCGGCGATCTCGCTGGCGGCCCCGTGCGCGACGACGGAGCCGGTCTGCATGACATAGGCCCGGTCAGCCACGCTGAGCGCGAGCGCCGCGCTCTGCTCAACCAGCAGGATCGAGAGCTCAGCGGACTCCGCAAGCTCCTTGATCACTTCGTAGATGCGGCTGGTGACAATCGGGGCAAGACCGAAGGACGGCTCATCGAGGACGAGCAATGCCGGCTCCTGTAGCAACGCGCGACCGACCGAGACCATCTGCTGCTGGCCTCCGCTCAAGGTGCCCGCCAACTGGCCGCGCCGCTCGGCCAGGATCGGAAACATTTCGTAGGTGCGAGCCAGAAGCTCATGGCGACGGGCCGGTGGCACGCTGCGCCGGCGGTGGAAGAACGCGACTCTGAGATTCTCCTCCACCGAGAGCCTCGGGAACAGCCGCCGACCCTCGGGCACCAGTGCGATGCCCCGGCCTGGGCGCTGATCGGCCCGGATGGTGCGCAGGTCGACCCCGTCGTGGTGCATGGTGCCGGAGAAGACGTCGGTGAAGCCACACAAGGACTGGACCAGCGTGGTCTTGCCTGCGCCGTTGGCACCCAGCACGCAGACCGTCTCGCCTCTTCCCACCTCGAGGGACACCTCGCGCAGAATCTGGATTGAACCGTACCCCGCGACCAAGCCCCGCACCTGGAGGCCCCGGCTCACGAGGCCACCCCCGTCCCGAGATACGCCGTGATCACAGCAGCGTCGTTGATGACCTCCGCCGGCGTACCGGTGGCCAACATCCGGCCCGCGTCCACCACCACGGTGTGGTCACAAACGCGTTGGACCAGCCGCATGTCGTGCTCAACCAGCAACAGGGCGATGCCGTGGTCGTCGCGCAGCGACTCCAGGCAGTCGGCGAACTCGTCGATCTCCGGGTCGGTGAGGCCTGCGGCCGGCTCGTCAAGAAGCAGTACACGCGGTTCGGAGACCAGAGCTCGCGCGACGTCGAGCATCCGAAGCTGACCGGCCGACAGCGACTTGGGCGTGCTGTGTGCCAGGTGCGCCATGCCGACCATGTCCAGCGCGGCCAGGCACTGCGCGGCCACCCGGCGCTCCTCGGCTCGGGTGGCGCCGGGCACGAGCGCCCGGGCGAAGCCGGATCGCGTGGTCCGGAACGTGCCAAGAGCGACGTTCTCGATCACGCTCAACGCTGGCGCGAGGTCAACGAACTGGAAGGTGCGCGACATGCCGAGATAGGCCCTCCGCCGCGCGTCCAGCGAGGACACGTCCGCGCCGTCCAGTGTGATGCGCCCCTGGCTCAGCTTCTGAAGGCCGCTGATGGCATTGAGCATCGTGCTCTTGCCGGCGCCGTTGGGACCGATCAGACCCGTGATGCGCCCCGACCGGACCTCAAGGGAGACCTCGTCGACCGCGCGCAGACCCCCGAACCGGACGGTGACCCCAGAGACCTCGAGCACGCTGGAGGCGACCCGCCGGACCGGGAGCCTTACGGCGGCCGGGGCCGCTCCCGCTCCCGTCGACAGGCTGCGCGCGGCGAGGGCACCCTGCGCGCGCTTGAGCAGTTGGACCAGTCCGCCGGCTAGGCCAGAGCGCAGCCAGAGAAGCACCACCACGAGGATCACGCCCTGCGTGAGGACCTGGTAGTCGCGCAGCGGCGCAGCCACCTCGGGCAGCCCACGGATGAACAGGGCGCCGACCGCAGGTCCCCAGCCGGTACCGAGCCCGCCCGCAACGTTCATCACCAGAAACTGCACGCTCTGGTTGAGTCCGGCAACCTCGGGCGAGACGTACTGCTGGTAGACCGCGAAGAAGGAGCCAGCGACGCCGGCGATGGCGGCGCTGAGCGTGAACGCGCGCAGCCGTACGCCGAAGACAGGCACACCGAAGACTCGGGCCGCCGTCGGCATCTCCCGGGTTGCCGTGAGCGCGCGGCCCATCCGCGTCCTGCCGAACGAGGTCGCCGACCAGATCAGCAGGGCCAGGACGACGGCTACGACAAGATAGAGGTTGGCGTCGGTGCTGGGCGTCTGGCCGACCAGGTTCCGATTGACCCCGGCCAGTCCCGCCGCACCGCCCAAGCTGGTGTTGCCTCGCAGCACCGAGGCCAGGATAAACACCGCACCCAACGTGGCGACGCTGAAGTAGTAGCCGCCCACCCGGAGAAAGACCGCGCCGAGCAGCAGCCCCAGGACGGCAGCTACCGCGGCGCCGGCGGCCACCAGCACCAGCGCCGGTGTGGTGAACGAGTGCTGGGAGATAACCGCGGCCGTGTAGGCGCCCGCACCGAAGTAGACCCCGTGGCCGAGGCTGAGCAAACCCGCCCGACCGAATGCGAAGTCGACGCCGATCGCGGCCATCGCGTAGCAGGCGATGGCGATGCCAAGGCCGAGGATGTAAGGCGACCCGTTGATCAGCGGCCAGGCGAGCAACAAGGCGCCCGGCACGAGCACCGTGAGCCGTCGGACCAGGTGCGCGGCAGACGCGCGCGAGGTGGGGTTCACGGTGTCCATCTCCTTCTCAACTCTCCGCCGCGAAGGCACGCAGGAACCGGATCCGCGGCGCACACAGCACCACCATGACGAGGAGCGAGAACGTCACGACGTCGACGTAGGTCGTGGTGATCAGGTAGGCGCCGTACGCCTCGACCTCGGCGAGCAGCAGCCCGACCAGCGCCGCGGCGAGGATCGACTGCCCGCCGACCAGGGCCATCACGACGAACCCGCGCAGCGCGAGCCCCAGCCCCTGGGTGAAGTCGGCGAACAGCAGCGGCACCGCGAGTGCCCCGGTGGTGGCGGCGATGAGGCCGGCAACCCCTGCGCTCATCACCTTCATCCGCAGCACTGGCACGCCAACCATCTGGGCGGCTTCGGCGTCCTGGGACATCGCAGAGATGGCCTTGCCAGTCGCGCTGCGCTCGAAGAACAGCCAGGTGAGGGCGACCAGCCCGACCACGACCGCGACGAGCACAAACAGCTGCAGGTCGACCTTAGTGCCACCTATCGTGGTGCTGCCCGAGATGATCGGGGCGCCGGTGCGAGGATTGGCGCCGAACACGACGTACGCCCCCCCTGCCAGAATTAGCGCGAATCCTACGGTCGCGAGCAAGCGGATGGGTGGTGAGGCTTTGACGAGTGGCCGCAGCACCACACGTTCCTCGGCGACGCCGAGGGTCGTCCCCACGGCTGCAGCGAGCGACACCGCGAGGAGCACGGGCCAGCCGGTCCCAGTTGCACCCGCATAGAGAAGCGCACCCACGATGTAGAGGTCACCCTGTGCGAGGTTGACCGTGCCGGTCGCCCGGAAGATCAGCACAAGCCCCACGGCGATCGAACCATAGAGCACGCCCGACGGGATGGCCCCGATTGCCAGATTCAGCGCTTGACTCAGGTCCATGGCGGTCCCTTCCGGTTGATGGGTCTGGATCCAGCAGTCTCAGCCGACAGGGTCCCAGCCGGTGCCGTTCCACTTGACGATCTCAACCTGGTCCGGGTCGGTCCCACCCACGTGGTTGTCGCTGCTGAATGAGAACACGAAGTTGAAGGCGGCGACCGGGTCACCGGACTCCAGCCACTTCTTCAGTTCCTTGCCCGAGGTTGACTTGGTCGCCTTGACGGCGGTGAAGGCCGTCTGCGCGGCGTCGGCCGCTGCGAACGCATTGAAGTCGGCCTTCTTCTGCGTCGCCTTGAGGTAGTCAGCGCTGAACGTCTCGATGAGCGCCTTCTGGTCCGGGTTCTCCTCGGTCGGCGCGAACGCCTTGGTCCCGGTGAAGTAGAGGTCCGCCGGCACGGCGTCAGCCGGGACGAGCCCCATCAGGCCATAGGAGAGGTTGGAGTAGTTCAGCAGCACCGGTACATCGAGACCCGAGCGGGCGATGTCACGCAGGATCGTCGCGACGACGGCACCGGTAGACCACACGAAGACAGCGTCGACGCCGTCGGCCTTCAACTTGGCAACCTGTGCTGTCACATCGCGAGCAGCGACGTCGAAGGTCTCCGCGGACAGCTGGACCTTGCCGCCGAGGCTCTCGGCGTCCTTGGCCGCGGCGTCATGCGCGGTCTGGCCAGTCTCGTCGTTGCCGGTGAGCATCCCGATCTTGGAGAACCCCTGACCCGACAGGAACTCGAACCCTTTGGTGATGGCATACTCGGCCGGCACGGCCGACTCGAACACCGTCGAGTCCGCGTTTGGAAAGGCGTGCGGCGTCGCGGTCACCAAGAGCTGGTCCGCACGCTCGGCCAAGGAGCTGACCGCGTTGTAAGTGAGCCCGATGTGCGGGCCGAGCATGAGATCAACCTTGGGGCTGAGGCTCCGGTAGCAGCTGATCGACTTCTCCGCGGTGCTCTCGTCGTTGCAGACCTCGAGCTTGATTTCGCGGCCGTTGATGCCGCCGTTGTTGTTCCACTCCTCGACGACGACCTTGGTCGCCTCCAGGAACTGCTCGCCCGCGACGGAGCCGAAGGCGCCGGTCTCGGGGACGATCAGCCCGACCTCGATGGGGCCGCTGCCGTTGTCGCCCGCGTCGCTCTGGGCGCCGCACGCCGCGAGCAGGAGCAGGGCCGCACCGGCCGCGAAAGTGGATGGAATCCGCATGGTGACCTCGATCGTGTAGAAGGGCAGGGAACCTGAGACTCTGGATGAAGTTAGTTGTGACTGCAGTCACTGTCAATAGCAGTTAGTTGGATTAGTTCACAACTCGCCTGGTCTCCGCCTTTTCTAATTGTCGGCGAGGACCCGACGGGGTCAGATCGAAAGCCCGCCGTCGACTGGCAGGACGACTCCGGTCACATAGCCCGCCTCCTGGCTGGCCAGGAAAGCGGCGTCGAACATCTCCGCCGGGTCCCCGAAACGGCCCCAGGGGCGTCGCCTGCTCGAGTTCGTGCCGCTTCTCGTCCGGGATGGCGGCGATCATCCGTGTCATGGCGTTGGGCGAGATGGCGTTGACGGTGATGCCGAACCGACCGACTTCCCGGGCCACCGTCTTCGTGAAGCCGATAATCCCGGCCTTTGCGGCGGCATAGTTGGCTTGGCCAACGTTGCCCCGCAGCCCGGAGAAGGACGTCACGTTGATGATGCGGCCGTAACCGGCCTCTCGGAACAGCGGCGTGCACGCTCGGGTCATGTTGAACGTGCCCCCCAGGTGCACATCAAGGACCGAGTGCCAGTCGGAGTCCGAGAGTCGCCACACCACCCCATCGCGAAGGATGCCGGCATTGTTGACCAGCACCGAAGGGACGCCGACCTCCTCCGCAATCCTCGCGACCACTCCGGTCACCGCCTCGCCCGACGAGACGTCGGCGCAGAACGGCAGCCCGCCGATCTCGGCAGAGGCCGACTCCACCTCGCCAGCGTCGAGGTCGACCATCGCGACCCTGGCGCCGGACCCGACGAACCCTCGGCACAGCTCGAGGCCGATGCCTTGTGCAGCTCCGGTGACGACCACGGTCTGGCCGGTGAAGTCGTAGGTCACGTTCGGCATGCAGAGCCTCCTGATTGGCGACGGTGAGCGGCCCTCACAAGGGCGACACTTTCTGAAATGTCCACGCGTGGGCACGCTTCACCACAGCGCCGGGCGTGGCCTCCTCCGACCAGCCGGGGTCGACCGCGCCGCGCCACTGGGTGATCAGCACGACTCGGTCGGGAGGGGCCGCCCATACGTCGGCCTGCTCGCAATCCGGGTAGCTCTCCGCGCTCCTTGCCACGGACCGAGCCCACTCGCGCGTGGCGTTATGCTGCTCGGGCGCGACGCGCGCCTCCCACATGCGCGCCACAAGCTCCCGGTCTTCGCCCGCCATCGTTGGCGCTCACGTGGTGGTCCGCCCGCCGTCGACGACGATGCTCTGCCCGGTCACATACCCTGCGGCGGGACTGACCAGCCACACCAGCGTGGCGGCCAGTTCCTCGAGCTCGCCGGTGCGCCCGAGCAGAGTCCGCTGGACCTGACCGTCGAGGTAGCCGGGTTGATAGGCCTCGCTGATCTCGGTGACGAAGAAGCCAGGGACCAGTGCGTTGACGCGGATGCCCTTGCGGACGCCCCACTGGGCGGCCAGGTCGCGCGTCACTCCGAGCAGGCCTGCCTTCGAGGCCGCGTACGCCGCTTGGGGGAGTCCGGTATGAACGAGTCCGACGATGCTTGAGACGTTGACCACCGCCGAGCCCCGGCCCATGACTCGCCCACATGCCTGGGCCATGTAGCAGCTGCCTGACAGGTTCACGTCGATGACCCGCTGGAAGTCGGCCGGGGGGCTCCCGGGTCGCCGGGGCGGCAGTGCCGATGCCGGCATTGTTGACGAGGATGTCGACCCTGCCGAGCTCCTCCACCGCCCGCTGCACCACCGCGCTGCAGGCCTCCGGGTCCGCCACGTCGGCCTCGACGGCCACGCACCGACGTCCGGTCCGGGACACTGACGCCTGCACCTCGCCCAGGCGGTCGACCCGGCGCGCGGCGATGACCACGTCAGCGCCGAACTCGGCCAGGGCGTGGGCGAAGGCCACTCCGAGCCCCGAGGAGCCCCCGGTGACGATGGCCACCTGACCATCGAGCCGGAACAGATCACTGATGCTCATCGCTTTCTCCGATTTTCTGGGTCGTACGGCCGCTCGCTATTGTCGGTCTCGCCGGCGCGCAGGTAGGCGAAGCTGGTGCGGCACCGCGTGCACCTGGCGGTGGCGTCACTGGGCCCGGTCCCGAACACGGCGAGGATCTCGACCTCACCGCTGCCGCAGGCGGGACAGACCACTTGGCGCGGCAGGACGTACACCTGCTCAGCCCGCCTCGGCGACATGCGCAAGCGAGACCGGCTTACGCGTCAGGAAGGTGTGCAACCCCGGCGGGATCGCCTGTGCAGCTCGCTGCGTGGCGCGGTCGGCGCCCGTCGGCGCGACAGGGATCTCCACGTCCGGCACCCGCATCGTGACGTCGGCAAACAGGTCCAGAGCTTGGGGGTGTCGAGCCGCCGCCCAGGCCAGTGCTGGCTCACCGCGGCGACTGAGGCATTCGCGCACGGCATCCGGCTCTGCGCGACGCACGACGTCGAGCCAGCCCAACTCGTAGTCGAGATGAAAGCCGCTCACCTCCACCACACGCCTGATCAACCCGGCCAATTCAGCGTCTTCGGCGGTCTCTGAGCCGTCGCCGAGCAGAAGTGAGGCGTCCGCGCGGAGCAGAATCTCGGCGAACAGACTCCCGACGACCAGATCGGCCCACGAGGTAGGCGCTGCGTCGAGGAAGGGGGCTGAGGCGATCTCGTCCGCGGACCGCGACTCGAAGTCGGTGTCGGTGTCGAGCTGCTCGAACATCCCGCTGACCAGACCGAAGGCCTCCTGACCCATTCCGGCCAAGGCGCTGAAGTCGGCCAGAGCGCGGGAGTTAGGGATCGAGGCCATGTACCAGTGCCCCAGGACCCAGGCCGTGTCTGCAATCTCGAGCTTGAGCGCCCGTCGTACCTCTGAGTCCACTCAGACCACCTTCACCTTCACCTTGGAGTCAGCCTCGGTCAGGGTCACGAACCCGGAGTGAGGAGCAATGCACATCTCTATGAGCGCGGGCCGTGAGAAGACCCAACGGGCCCGCGACATCGCGATGGCCTCGTTGGGGGCGGAGACGCTGCCGATGTGAGTCAACGCCGTGTTGTGGTCGCGGCGTCCGAAGACCTCGAACCGGATCTCCTCTGCGAAGATCTCGTGCTTGCTCTTTGCCTGTTCGGCCGCGGCCCGGACCGAGTCGATCATCGTCACAGTTGCACTCCGCCTTCCGCCAGGAGTTTGCGTCCTTCGGGGGTGACCCCGCTCTTAGACCAGGGCTCGGCCCAGGTCACCTGCACCGCGACGCTGTCTACGCCTGGCATCGAGTCGAGCTCGGCGCTGATGTCGTCGGCCATCACGGCCTTGGCGGGACAGGCGACACATGGCAGGGCGAGCTGCACGTCGAGCCGTCCGTCGTGGATCTCGGCCTGCCGCACCATCCCCAGGTCGCCGATGCCCGCGGGCAGGTGCGGCTCGGGGATGGCTCTGAGGCGTTCGCGGACCAGCTCGGTCACGTCCATAGGGCCGTACCCCAACGCTCGCCCTGGAGCATCGTGAGACCGGGGATCTTCTCGGGGCCGCCGCGCTTCCACTGTGCGAACTTGGTCGGCCAGTCGACGGTGTTCTCGAAGTCCCAAGTGCGAGACTCCTCGTCGAACATGATGGGCAGCTGGTACGTCAGCCTGCAGCTGCCGTCCGCCTCCTTAACTGCGGGGACCTCGACGCCGATGGACTGCGCGTAGGGGATAACCTCCTTGAGCCATTGCTCGCGGAGCCCGTCGTTGCTCGCGCCGCGGATGCGGAAGGTGAGCTGCCCGGTCCGCTTCTTCTGGTCGTCGGTGGTGCCGAACCATTCGGCGGCGAGCGGGAACATCCAGTCGAAGATCCGCTGCACGCGCGCCCGCATCGACTCGTCCTCGGCGATCAGCCTCTTGATCTCGCGTTGGCCGTGGGCCACGTGGAACTTCTCCTCGTAGTTGACCTTCTGCAGGGAACGCCGGTACGGAGCGAAAGAGCAGTACTGTCCCAGGTCGCGCGTGGTCACGTAGCCGGCCCGGTCGCCGAGCGCCTGCATGCACAGGAACTCGAGATAGTCCGCGCACCCGTGCTCGAGAAGATAGAACGTCCGGAACTGGTGGGGGTCGCGCTGGAACAGAAGGTAGTCCGGGTCCAGCCCGAAGTCCTCGAGCATCCGGAACATCATCAGCGCGTGGCCCATTTCGTCCTGGATGGACGCCGCCACCGCGACCTTGGCCTCCAGGTCCGGCGCCCGCAGCAGCGCGGTGAACATCAACGGCAGGCTCATGGCCTCCAGGTCCGCGGCGATGGAGATTGTCGCGACCAGGACCTCGCGATAGGCCTCCGACATCTCCGACTCGTCCTCGAGGTCCTCACCGGCAGCCATCCGCACGGCCAGCTCGGCGTCGTCAACAACGGCCATCGTGCTCATGCCGGCACCTCCGCTGTGGCGAGAGGGGCGAGCGAACGATAGATCCAGTCCGCGACACACGCCGGCCGGTCCGAGCCCTCGGCCAAGACCTGGACCCGGATGGTGGCGTGGACCGCGCTGCCGCGGTCCTCCAGCGCCACGATCTCGCCGTGACCGCGGACCCGCGAGCCGGCAGGCACGACCGAGGTGAACCGGATCTTGTCGAAGCCGTAGTTGATCGACATCGGCGAGTCCTCGATCGCGAACCAATCCTCGGAGAACGTCGGAAGAAGGGAGAGGAGCAGAAACCCGTGGACGATCGTCGTCCCGAAAGGCCCGCGGGCCGCTGCATCCGCATCGACATGGATCCACTGGTGGTCACCGGTGACGTCGGCGAAGGCCGACACGACCTCCTGCGGCAGCTCCACCCAATCGGTGTAGCCCAGTTCCGTCCCGGTGGCCGAGACGAGCTCGGCGTACCTCTTCACCTGCACTTTGAGACCTCCTTACTGTCGAGTGACGATACTGTCATATGCAGTCACAGGGCCCGTCAAGGGTCCCTTCTCAAGACGGGTCGGGCGAGGCCCAGCGCGGGAAAAGGTCGGCGTCGATCCCGAACTGGTCGAGCACCCGGCCAACGATGTGGTCGAGCAGGGCGTTGATGTCGCTGGGGTTGTCGTAAAAGCCGACGACCGGCGGCAGGACGGTTGCCCCGGCCAGCGTCACCGTCTCCATGTTGCGGATGTGGATGAGGTTCAACGGCATCTCGCGGGTCACCAGCACCAGCGGACGCCGCTCCTTGAGGGTCACGTCGGCTGCGCGCGCTACCAGCCCCTCGGCGTACCCGCTCGCGATCCCCCCCCCCC
>WHST01000148.1 GCA_009379955.1 Streptosporangiales bacterium
ACCACGTGATCGTCGATCAACACGTACAGTGCGGTCAGGAGGGTGTTCAGATCTTTGCTCACACATCGAACATGAACACCCTCCCCCACATCCACGGCCACGACGCGCCCAGGCCCTTCAAGGAATCACTCATCTAGGGCTGCCGACGTTGGGTCTTGTTGAGCTTCCAGCCGGGCAGCCACGCCCACCAGACGTAGCCGGCGACCGCGCCGAGGGACAGCAGTAGCACGACGGCCTTGACCGCGGACGGGGAGCTGAGGAACCAGAAGCCCACGATCACCGCGACCAGCGCCGCCGCTCCGGCGACCGCGAGGCCGCACCCGCCGGCCCGGTCGAGCGTGCGGATGTGGCGGTCCTTCGCCCACCGCACCTGGCCCTCGAGACCGGCGACGTAGTGCAGCACCTCGGGGTCGGCCGTGACCTGTCGCGCGCGGAACAGCAGGCGTTCCATCGCGTCGACCTCCTCGGCGGAGGTGATGCGGAAACCCTCCTGCGTGCGCTCGCGCGGCACGTGCTCGGCCGTGCGCGCCAGGCAGCCGGCGAGCACCAGCCCGACGCCGACGTTGTCGCCGGCGCGCTCGTAGAGGTCCTCGAGCGCGGGCAGTGCGCGTTCCGGCCGGTCGCCCTGCGCGACGACGCCCGCCATGGCGAGCCGGGGCTCGTCCGCCCCCGGGTCGAGCTTCGTGGCGACCTCGTAGCAGCGCAGCGCGTCGTCGAGCTGGCCGAGCTCCTCGTGGACGCGGCCCTGGTCGAAGTAGTACTCGGGGTTGCGCGGCTCCAGGTCGGCGGCGCGGCGGGCGTCGCCCAGCGCGTCGCGGTGGTTGCCCATGCCCATGTTGGCGCGGGCGAGCAGGTTCCAGGCCTCGGCGGAACGCCCGTCGGCGTTGCGCGCCTCGCGCGCCGCGTACAGCGCGGACGCGTGGTCGCCCTGGTCGAGGTACGCGCGCGCCTGGGTGAGCCAGTCGCCCGCGGGTGATCCCGCAGGCGTGCGGGGCGCCGCCAGTGGCGGGGTCGCCGGCTGCTGCCGCGGTGGGACGCCGGGGTCGGGGAGACCGGCCAGGTGGGCGGCGCGCCGCTCGTCGTCGAGCAGGACGTCGCGCGCCTCCGCGAGCAGGCGCAGCCGGCGTTCCGCCTCCTGCCGGCGACCGAGGTCGGGGTTGGTGGTGCGCTTCTGCCAGGTGCGGATCTCCTGCTTGATCCTCGCGTCGATCGCCACCACCGGGGCGTCGCGGGGCAGGTCGAGCGCCGTGAAGTAGTCCTCCACCCGTGCGCCTCCCACTGCCGTCCCCTCGCGAGAGACGCAGTCTAGTCGCGCCGCCGCACCCGGACCGCCCACGCCCGCGCGTCACCCCCGTACCCGCTGGGGTCCCCGGTCGGGGTCCACGTCCCTGCTGGGGTCCCCGGTGGGGGTCCCCACCCTTGCCGGGGACCCCAGTGAGGGTTGGGGCGCCGCCGGGAGGGGTGGCGGTCCCGGCGGCGGGCTTAGGGTCTTCGGCGAGGTCTGGAACGGCGACGACAGGAGCGGGACGTGACGGCCGACGGAGGACGCGGAGCGCCGCGGTTGACCGAGATGTCGTGGCCGCAGGTGCGGGCCGTACTCGACGCGGGCATGCGCACCGCCCTGTTCGCCGTCGGGTCGACCGAGCAACATGGTCCGCACCTGCCGCTGCAGACCGACGCGCTCCTCGGCGAGGCGATCGTCACCGCGCTGGCGCCGCGGCTGCCCGGCACCGTGCTCGCGCCGACGATCCCCGTCGGCGTCTCCCCGCACCATATGGCGTTCCCCGGCACCGTCACGCTCGATGTCGCGACGTTCCAGGGCGTGGTCGAGCGTTGCGTCGAGAGCCTCGCGGTCCACGGCTTCACCACGGTGCTCGTCGTGCCGAGCCACGGCGGCAACTTCGCGCCGCTGCGGGAGCTGGAGGAGCGCACCGGCGGCACGATCGGCGGCGCGCGCTTCGTCCCGTACACCGACCTGCTGGAGTTCGTCGGGGTGCTCGAGGCGGTCGGCCAGGACGACGGCATCCCGCCGGAGGTCAGCGGGTCGCACGCGGGTGAGTCGGAGACGTCCCTCGTCCTCGCCCTGCGGCCCGACCTCGTCGACATGGACGCCGCGGTCGCGGGGTTCGACCGCCGGCTCGACGACGCGACCGCGGCCCGGCTCTTCGCGCACGGCACCGACGCGCTGTCGCCCGTGGGCGTGCTCGGCGACGCCCGCCCGGCCACGGCGGAGCGGGGACACCGCTACCTCGAGGCACTCGTCGGCCTCCTGCAGCGGTTCTTCGAGGACGCCCTCCGCGGCTGAACCCTGCGGCCGGGACCGTCCGTCACCTTCGCCACCCACCGTCGCAGTTCGGGTACACCGTGGGATGACCGACGGTCGGCGGTCCATTGTCGTGAGCACCGCCGGACGACAGGTAGGTGGTGCCGGTGCCGCCGCGCGCCCACGCTTCGTGTCCCTCGACGTGCCCGTCCACCGGCCCTCCGCCCTGCGATCCCGAACGGGAGGGCGCGCTTGCGCTGCTGTTCGGCGCCCACCATCCGCAACTGGTCCGGCTCGCGCTGGTGCGGGGCGCCGACTCCGACGCCGAGGACGTCGTCGCCGACGCGTTCTGCGAGCTGTACCGCCGGTGGTCGGGGGTGCGTGACCGCGGTGCGGCGTACGCGTACCTGCGCGCGACGGTCCGCAACCTGGTCAGGCTGCGGATCCGGCGGCTGCGGGTCGAACGCCGGCGCTCGGCGCGGCACGCGGTCTGGGTGGAGTCGGCCGAGGCGGCCGCGGATGTGGCGCGACGAGCAGCGCCGCGTGGTCGTCGCGCTGCGGCGGCTCGCCCCCAGGCAGCGCGAGGCGATCGTCCTGCGCTACTGGCTCGACCTGCACGAGGCCGACGTCGCCCGCGCCATGGGCATCAGCCGGGGCGCGGTGAAGTCGCACACGTCCCGCGCGATGGCCGCCCTGGCCGAGCATCTGGCGCCGTACTGACTCACTCCTGCGTACGCTTCACCTCACGAACAGGGACTTCACCTCGGCCCCGGGACGAGGTGAAGTCCCTGCTGATCACGTCAACGTGATCAGCAGGGACCGCACTCGGGGGTGTGCGCTCAGGCCAGCGACTTCGAGACCTTCCAGACCGCTGCCACTACGCCGTCGACGTCGTCGGCGTTGTGGAAGAGGTGGGTCGAGATCCGGACCGGGAAGTGCTGCTTGTCCGAGCCGATCACGTCGAAGCCCACGTTCCTGAGCGTGTAGCCGTACTCGTCGCGCACCCGTTCGACGAGGCGCGTCGACTTGGCCTCGTCGGTGATGTCCGCCGGGTTCTGGAACGGGTTGAACGACGTGAGCGCGCAGGTCAGCCGGTCGTCGTCCATCGGTGAGTACAGCGCCTTCACCCCCCACCGCTCGGCGGCCTTGCGCTTGAGCCGGTCGGCGAGCCCGACCACGTACGTCTCGACGCGCTTACGGCCGATGCGCTCCCACACCGTGTACGTCGCGTCGAGCGCGGTCATCGTGGCCAGGCTCCCGTTGCCGACGGAGGTGAGGTAGAGGCCGATGTCGTAGCTCGCCTCGCCAGTCTCCGAGCGCGGCGGCATGCCGCCCTCCTGCGGGTACGAGCTGGAGACGACCGGCCAGAACGCGGGTAGCGGGTTGGGGTTGTGCTCGGGCAGCACCTTGTTGCGGATGTAGATGAGGCCGGTGGCCGCCGGACCGCACTGCCACTTGGCGCAGGAGCCGGCGATGAAGTCGACGCCGAGCGCGCGGTACTCGTACGCCATCATGCCGGGCACGTGCGCGGCGTCGACGACGGAGGTGAGGCCGTGCTCCTGGGCCAGCTCCGCGAGCATCCTGATCGGGAGCATCGTGCCGGTCTTGTACGTCGGCGCGGAGAACAGCATGACCTTGGTGCGTGGCCCGATCGCCTGCCGGAACAGCTCCACATAGTCCTCGGCACGCTGGTCGTTGCCAACCGGCACCGCGACCTTCCTGACGACCACGCCGTGCCGGTTCTGGAGGAGTGCCATCGGGACGAGTCCGCCGCCGTGCTCGTGGTTCGTGGTGAGGATCTCGTCGCCCTCGCGCAGGTCGAGCCCCGCGAGCACCTTCGACAGCCCGTCGCTGGTGTTGTGCGAGAGCGCGACCTCGTCGGGATCGCAGCCGAAGCTGTCGGCCGCGTGCGCGCGCACGTCGTCGAACCCCGAGTACGCCGACACCGCTCCACGCGCGACCTCGCGGTTGGTCTCGTCGTACACCGCGAGGACCTCGCGCGGCGGGGAGCCGACGGTGCCGACGTTCATGAACGTCGAGTCCTTGCTCAACGTGAAGAGCCTGCGCACCCGCCGCCAGTACGCGTCGTCCGCGGCGCGGCCGACGAGCTCGGCCGACGTGCCCGTACGTGGCGGCGCGGCGAGCGCGTTGGTCGGGAAGGCGAGCCCGCCGCCCACGGTGGCGGCTCCCGCGCCGAGCATGCCGAGCAGCCCGCGACGAGACAGCCTGGACGGAGACGCCGGGTAGGTGGCTTCCTCGGACGAGGGCGTGATCTTGTCGTTCACCGGTGGTCCTCTCGAGTGGTAGCCCCCCGGCCAGTACGAACGGCGTCGTTCAGCGAACGGCGATGGCGGAGATCTCGACGTGGACGTCGCGTGGCAGGCGCCCGACCTCGACGGTGGCCCGCGCGGGCGGTGCCTTGGGGAAGAACTCGGCGTAGGCGGCGTTGAAGCGGTCGAAGTCGTCGAGGTCCTGCAGGTAGACCGTGGTGCTCACGACGTGCCGCATGGTCATGCCGTCGGCCTCGACGACGGCACGGACGTTGCGCAGCACCTGGCGGGTCTGCGTCTCGATGTCGGCGTCGGCGAGCACCTCGCCCGTCTCCGGGTCGATCGGCAGCTGACCCGAGACGTACGCGGTACGGCCCGCGCCGATGCCTTGTGAGTAGGGGCCGATGGCGGCGGGGGCCTCCGTGGTCTCGATGACCCGGTGCTTGTAGCGGCCGTGCGCCTCGGCGGGATGGGATCCCGTCAGCACGCCGCTCCCGAGTATCGCCGTGACGGCCACGGCGGCGACGACGGTGAGGGTCCTGCTCCAGGTGGTCCGGTGGGTTCGGGGTTCCATACGCGTCACTCCTCCGGCGGTCAGCTCTGCTGAGGAGTTGCCGGCGGCGGTGTGACGGTTTACGCGGCGTTCAGATTTGTGTCGAGCGTGCGATCACGACGGGGTCCTCGATCAGGCGCGGACGCGGCACCGTCGTCGGGGTGGGACAGGAGCGGTCGGACGTCGGGTCGGCCGTGAGCGACCAGTCGTGGCACGCCTCGTCGACGACGACCGGGTACAGCGTGAGGTCGCCGTTGTCGGCGATGTGCATGCGGACGAAGCCCTTGGTGTCCTCGACGGCCTGGCCAGCGGGCTGCCAGCCGGCGACCAGACCGGAGCGGGCGCTGACCACGTACAGCGCGAACGCCTCACTGCCGAGCACGCCACCGAGGACTGCAGTGGCGGTGATGCACGAGGCGAACACCAGCCAGTCGGGCCAGCCGGTGGGCCAGGGCACAGCGACGTACGCCGTCATGAGCAGCAGCGAGACGGCGGCCTGCAGGAGCACCGCGATGACCGTGGTCGACGGCGTCGACCAGGTGCGTCGGCGGACGAGGCCGATCAGCCAGGGCAGCAGCGCCGCGATCGCGACGGCGGTGAACGCCTCGGCGTCGAACCGCAGTGCCGTGACGATGCCGGCCGACCGGACGGCGTCGGTCGGCGGTCGGGCCTGGGTGAGCCCGAACACGAAGGTCGCCACGAGGTAGAGCCCGACCTGCAGGCCCGCCGCCAGCCGGGCGAAGCCGGGGTTGCGTCGCGGCAGCCAGTACGGCGACCACGGCAGCGCCAGTCGCTTGCGGGCGGCGCGCGAGGTCGAGGCGTCGGGACACGTGGTGGGCGCCCGGTCGAACGTGGTCGGTGGGTCCTTGTGGTACATGTGCGCGTCGGGTGGCGGGAGCACGAGGGCGTCCGGCAGGTCGTGGGTCGAGGCGAGGTACGCGCCGCCGAGGCCGCACGTCACGAACTGTTGCCGCCGCGGGCCGGCTTCGTCCGGGAGGCGTTCGGCGTAGCGGGCGTAATGGTGCTTGTCGCCGGTGATCCACAGCCGGACCGACGCGCCCGTCTCCTCGCGCTCGTCGGTGCCCTCGACGCGGCGGGTCCTGATGTACTGCCTGTCGAACCAGTGCAGCGCGTTGAATGCGTCGACGTCCGTCCACGCGGTCTCGACCCACGTCGGCGTCGCCGAGCACACGATGACGCCGTCACCCCGCTCCAGCTTGCTCGTGACGTGCTCCTCGAAGTACGCGAGCTGCGGGCCGTCGATGTAGGTGCCGAGCTGGGTGTCGACGCCGAGCAGCCACCACCGTGCGGGCAGCTGCACGGCGAAGTAGCTGCGGGTCTGTCCCGTCCGCCAGCCGCCGATCGGGCGGCCCTGCCCGAACACGCGCAGGAACGTCGTGAGCCCGTCGTACCAGTCGTGGTTGCCCGGCAGCGCGACCATCAGCGGGGCGTCGTCGGCACGGGGCAGTGCCGCGCGGTACGGGCCCTTCATCCGGTTCTCGTACCCGGACGCCGACGGCGTCGGGTACACCTCGTCGCCGCCGAGCACCAGCAGCGAGCCGCGCGGGAGCGTGTGCTCCTCGGTGCCGGCGACGCCGAGGGACTCGCGGCTCAGCATCCAGGCGACGGTGTACGTGCTGTCGAAGCCGTCACCGATGTCGGCGGCGAAGTCGACCCACGCCTCCGTCGCCCGCTCGGGATCGCGCAGTGGCGCGCGCAGCGGAATGCTGTCGAGGGCCGCCTGGACCTCGCGCCGGTCGTCGTAGTCGGCGAGCAGCCCGGAGAGGCCGACCTTGACGCCCGTCCGCAGCAGCTCGCCGGGGGACAGCCACCGCACCGACGGCTGCGGCACGAAACCGAGGTCGTCGGAGTGTCGGCGCAGCTCGTCGAGGTTCACAGTGCCCCAGCATGCCGTACGGCGACGGCATGGCTCGCTAGAACAGGCCCAGGGCGACGGCGCCGACGACGAGGATGACCAGCGCGACGGCGCCGAGGATGACGAGGGTCTTGAGGGTGCGATTCCCCGATCCCTTGTCGTCCTGCCCGTCGCGCGCCATGTAGGCCTTGAACTGCTGCGTGCTCGCCGCTGGGTCCTCGTCGGTATGAGCCATGGGCGGCACCATAGCCCATGACGGGTGCGGGAACAGCCCAGCGGACACGGCGTGTGACCAGGGTGCTCCGCTCTCAGGAGCGCTCGCGGAGGTAGGCGGCAGCCCGTTCGCGCAGGCGCTCGTGCATGCCGTCGTACGCCTGCGCGCCGCCGAGCACCGTCTTGGGGAGCTTGGCGACCATCGTGTAGTTCGGGTCGACGACGTTGCCCGCGGGAGCGAGACCGGCCTGGCTGACCAGCTGGTACGCGTCGAGCTCGTGGAGCCCGAGCAGTGTCCCCGTCCAGCCGGTGAGGTCGTGCTGACTCACCCGGAACGCGTCCTCGAGCGGCCGTACCGACCCGGTCGACATGAGGTGGTCGTCGCTCTCCAGGCGCGGCCAGGCAGGAGCGCCGCCGCGGAGCAGGTCGACGACGACCGTCGTGCGCATGGCCGCCTCGACACCCGTGCCGCAGACCTCGCCTTCGCCCTGCCGGCAGTGCCCGTCGCCGATGGCGAGGAGGCCGCCGTCGACGTTGACGCCGAGGTACACCGTCGTGCCCGCCCGCAGCTCGGGGGTGTCCATGTTGCCGCCGTGCGCGCCCGGCGTGATGCTCATCAGCACCTCACCCGCCGCCGGTGCGACGCCGACCGTGCCGTGCATGGGGTCGAGCGGCAGCTCGACCTCGTGTTCGCTGTGCCTGGCGTGGAACCGGCAGGTGCCGCGCTCGCGGTCGACGTCGTAGCGCCAGACGAGCTCGTCGAGTGGCGGGTGGAGCATCGCCGTCGCGTGCGTGGTGGTCAGCGCGCCGAAGTGCGGGAAGGTGGACGACACGGCCCAGTCACGCGCCGGCGTGATCTCGGCGAAGTGCACGGCGAGGACGTCGCCGGGGCGTGCGCCCTCCACATGGATCGGACCGGTCACCGGGTTGAGGTAGGGGAACTCGCAGACCCGGCTCGGCAGGTCGTCGACCGTGCGGACCCGGCCACCGAAGCAGTCCTCGGTCGCCAGCTCGACGACCGTTCCCGGACGCACCCGGAGCAGCGGCTCATGACCGCCGAACGAGTACACCAGCTGGTCGGGCGTGGGCTCCAGCGTGACGACCTCGAGGTCACTCACCATCGTTCGCCTCTCCTGCCGAGACACCGGCGATCCGCGGCCGGCGACCGGCCAGGACCAGGCCGACGAGTATGACGCAGCCGACGCCGAGCCACGCGAAACCGAGCGTCTGCGCGGCCACCCTCGCGTTGACGACGACGTAGACGAGGATGCCGAAGCCGATCACCGGTGCGACCAGGTGCGGCCACCAGCGCCTGCTGCCGTTGCGGACGACGTGGTGGACGACCACGGACACGTGCAGGACCAGGAAGGCCGTCATCGCACCGAAGTTGACCAGCGAGCTGAGCAGCGTGATGCCGTCGTCGCGCAGGGACATCCCGATGCCGAGGACGAGCGACGCGGCCGCGACGATGAGCGTGGCGTTGACCGGCACGCGCCGCTTCGGGTGCACGCGGGAGAGGAAGCGCGGCAGCTGCCGGTCCCGCGCCATCGCGTACAGCAGACGCGACGTGGCGGCCTGCGCGACGAGGGAGTTGGCGAAGCCCCAGGCGATCGCGGTCGCCAGCGCCGTCAGCCCCTTGAGCCACGCGCCGCCCGCGACGCCGGCGGCGTCGTAGAACGCCGTGCCGTTCGGGTCTCCCGCCTCGATCAGCTCGGCGGGGTTCGGCACCAGCAGTGCCGCCACCCAGGTCTGGGCGATGAACAGCGCGCCGGCCAGGAGCAGCGCGGCGACCATGGCGCGGCCGAGCGCGCGCGCCTTCTCCTTGTTCTCCTCCGCGAGCGTCGAGATCGCGTCGAACCCGAGGAAGCTCAGCACGGCGACCGACACCGCGCCGAAGACGACACCCCAGGAGAACGTCGACGGGTTGAAGAACGGGCTGAGACCGGAGCTGCTGGCCTTGCCCTGGGCCAGCGCGACGACGCCGATGACCAGGAACAGAGCGAGCACGATCAGCTCGGCGACGAGCATCACCTTGGTGACGCGGGCGGTCATCTCGATGCCGAGGTAGTTGACCGCGGTGTTGAGCACGACGAACGCCACGAGCCAGAGCCACACGGGTACGACGGGGACGATCGAGCTCATCGCGACGCTGGCGACGAGGTAGAGCAGGCCGGGCACCAGCACGTAGTCGAGCAGGATCATCCAACCGGCGAGGAACCCGACGGGCGCGCCGATGCCACGTCCCGCGTACGTGTAGACCGAGCCCGCCATCGGGAACGACCGTGCCATCTGGGCGTACGAGTTGGCGGTGAACATCATCGCGAGCATCCCGATCGCGTACGCGAGTGCGACCATGCCGCCCGATGCCTGGAAGACGCCGCCGAAGATGCCGAAGGGCGCGATCGGCACCATGAAGACGAGGCCGTAGACGAGCAGGTCGGTGAAGGTCAGCGACCGCTTCAGCTCTTGCGTGTAGCCGTAGTTCTCGACCCGTTCGGCTGCCGGGATCTGTTCGCTCACCGGCTCAGCTTAGGCGCGATGATTCCATCTGGAAATATTCTGTCCGGGAGAATCCGCCGCTCTCTCAGAAGCTCGCGACGACGGAGAGGTCGAAGCCGTCCGCCCTGGCCAGGTGCACGCGTCGTGGCGGCGGGCCGAGCGGCGCGGCCGCCCACGCCCGCCTGACCTGCCGGTCGGTCGTGCCGGACAGCAGCCGGCCGGCGACGCGTGTGACGTCGGCCACCCGGGTCGCGCCCGCGGCACCGAGCGCCGCCGTCAGGTGCAGTCCGTCGTAGCACCCCTCGGCGTACGCGCCCACGACCGGTGCCTGCGCGCCGAACCGGGCGCGATGCCGCTCGTGCAGCGCGACCTGCCGCTCGTCGCGCATGGTGGCGAACGACCGCATGGTCGCGTACAGCTCTCCGCTCTCGTCGCCGCCCGCGGCCAGCAGCCCGTTCTCCTCCAGCGCGCCGGAGAGGCGGACGACGGTGTCGCCCATGCCGGCGTGCCTGAACGTCCGGTTGAACACGACCAGGTCGCGTCCGACGAGGCTGAGCAGCAGAGCGTCGGCACGGTGCCGGCGGAGTGCGTCGATCAGCGGACCGGGGTCGACCTGCCCCAGCGGCACGAGGCGTTCCAGCACGACGTCGGCACCCGCGTCGCGGAGCAGCCGCCGCGCCGCGCCGTGCATCGCGCGCGGCCAGATGTAGTCGTTGCCGACGAGCGCCCAGCGGCGGGCCCTGCGGTGCGCGGTGAGCCATCGGACGGGGGGAGCCAGCTGCTCGGTGGGCGACTCGCCCATCAGCACGACGCCCGCGCGTCGCGCCCCACCCTCGTGCGGCGGCGTGAACACGTACGGCGCGCGACCGGCGACGGCGTGCTCGACCGCGCGGTGGACGTCGCTCGCGTGCACGCCGGCGAGCACCTCCACCAGGCCCGCGTCGAGGAGTGTGCCGGTCTCCCGCGCGACCTCGGCGGGGGCGCGGCCGGCGTCGACCAGGACCAGCTCGAGCGGCCGCCCGCCGACACCGCCCGCGGCGTTGACCTCCTCGGTGGCGAGCACGGCGCAGTCGATGGCTGCCGGTCCGACGAGTCCGAGCGTGCCGGACACGGGGACGAGAAGGCCGACCCGTAAGGCGTGCCGGTCGGGACCGCCGACGAGCAGCTCGGCGGGATCGCGCAACGCCTCCTCGGCCACCACCGGTCGAGTATGCTCGCCGAAACTGCGGCGGCCAAGGGTGAATGGCGGGGTTGCGGTGGCGGCGAGGACAGTCGGCAGGCCGCTCGTCGACGCGCTGACGTTTGCTCAGCGCAGGCTCGGTCGCGGCCTCGCCAGCGCGCTGTCCGACGAGGGAGCGACCGTCGACCAGTGGCGCCTCCTCCGGGTGCTCGGCGACGGGCAGGGGCATCCGATGGGTGAGCTCGCGACCCTCGTCCACGTCCCGCACGCCACGCTGACCCGCATCGTCGACGGGCTCGTCGACTCCGCGCTCGTCTACCGCCGCCAGTCCGTCGCTGACCGGCGACGGGTCGACGTCTTCTTGTCCACCCGCGGACGTACGAGGCTGCGCAGGCTCGAGGCGATCGTGGCGGCGCACGAGGACGCGGTGGCCGAGGCGGTCGGCCGCGACCGGCTGGACGCGCTGCGCGCCGCGCTCGCCGTCCTCGACGACTAGGGTGTGTCTCCAAACGACTGTCCGGGCTACGTGACGCCCAGGACGGCCACTGGCGGCGTTGTCGGAGCTCGCAAGTACGTCCAGTACGAGCTCGTCCTCCGCCACCGCCATTGACCGCCCTGGACGCCGCTCGCCTCGAACGCCGTTTGGAGACACACCCTAGGAGGAGCCGCCTCGGGGTGCCCTTCACCTGCCGGCCGATGTGGTCTATCGTCGACGGCATCTCGAACACGTCTTCGATATATGAGAATCCTTGTGGAGACGAGATGATCCTGCGCTGGCACGAGACCGACCGACAGACGCTGGGCGCGGTGCTGCCCGACGCGCTCGTCGTCCAGCCGGTCGGCGCGACGGAGCAGCACGGGCCGCACCTGCCGACGGGCACCGACGCCCTCATCGTCGGGTCGGTCGCCGAGGCCGCGGTCGAGCGTGCCGGCGGCCGGAGCGCGCGCACGCTCGTCCTCGCCCCCACCCTCCCGTTCGGCTCGTCCGACCACCACTTCGCGTACGGCGCGACGCTGTCGTTCACCCCGGAGACGATGACCGCCGCGCTCGTCGACCTGGCCAGGTCGGTGGCCGCCGGCGGGGGACGTCGCATGGTCCTCGTCAACGGCCACGGCGGCAACCGCGGAGCCTGCCACGCCGCCGCGGCCGCGGCCAGCACCCGGCACGACCTGCCCGTCGCGTACCTCGACTACTGGGACCTGCTGCCGGCCGCCGACGCGGCCGCGGCCAACGCGCCGGGACACGCGGGCAGGTTCGAGACCTCGGTCGTGTCGAGCCTGCGTCCCGACCTGGTCGGCGACCTGCCCGCACGCGACGGTCAGCCCGCAGTGCCGGAGGCCCCCGACGTGTCCGTCTACGCCCAGGCGGTCTGGCTCGGCATCGACGGCTACACCGACAGCCCCGCTGACGCCGACGCCGCGTCGGGGAAGCGCTGGTTCGACGCGCTCGCCGACGCGCTCGCTGACCGCCTGGTGATCCTCGCGGAGGTCCTGTGAAGGTCGCAGTCGTCAGGGCGATCGAGACCGCGCGGGTGAGTCTCGACGCCGACCCGGAGCTCACCGTGCACGGCGCGAAGGGGGCGCACGCCCGCTCGGACTTCCTGCTGGTCCGGGTCGTGGTCGACGACCGCGGGCGCGAGGTCGTCGGCTACGGCGAGGTCAGCGCCACGCCGTTATGGAGCGGGGAGGACGGCGTCACCGCCGACCACCTGATCCGCACGGTGCTGACCCCGGCGCTCCTCGGGGCACCGGTGGCGCCCGTCGGTGCGCTAGAGCGCGCGATGGACCGCGTCCTCGCCGCCAACCCGTTCACCAAGGCCGGTGTCGCCACGGCGCTCTGGGACGCCTGGGCGCGTGTGCTCGACGTGCCGCTGACGGTCGCGCTCGGCGGTCCGTACCGCACCGAGATCCCGATCAAGCTGTCGCTGTCCGGCGACGGCGAGGTGCTCGACACCGCGTACGCCGCCGCCGAGCGAGCAGGGTTCGGCGCGTTCAAGGTGAAGGTCGGCCTGGGTCTCGCCGGTGACGTCGCCAGGGTCGCGCGTGCCCGCGCGCTCGTCGGGCCCGACACGTTCCTCGGCGTCGACGCCAACGGCGGCTGGAGCCGCGCCGAGGCCGCGCGCGCGGTCGCCGGGCTGGCGCCGTACGACGTCGCGTTCGTCGAGCAACCGGTGCCGGCCGACGACCTGGAGGGGCTGGCGGCGGTGCGCGCGGCGGGGGCGACGGTGATCGCCGACGAGGCGGTGTTCGGCATGGCCGACCTCGTCCGGCTCGTCCGCGCGGACGCCGCCGACGTGGTCAGCGTGTACGTCGGCAAGGCCGGCGGGCCGGGGCGGGCGGTCGAGCTGGGCCGCACCGCGGCGGCGTTCGGTGTGCGCTCGCTCCTGGGCTCCAACGGCGAGCTGGGCATCGGCGCCGCGGCGCAGCTGCACGTCGCGTGCGCACTGCCCGACCTGACGACCGAGTTCCCCTCCGACATCATCGGCGCCCACTACTACAGCGAGGACATCCTCGCCGTCCCGCTCGACAGCGACGGCCGGCGCGTACGGCTGGGTGACGCGCCGGGTCTCGGTGTCGTGCCGCGCGACGACGTCGTCGCGCTGTTCGCCCCGTGAGGCAGCTGCTGAGAGGAACCGCATGATCGTCGACGTGCACGCGCACACCCCGACGCACGAGGACACGGTGCCGTCCGCGGACGTGCTCACGTACGACAACTGGCGCACCGACCGCCCCGTCACCACGACGAACTCGTGGGCCGACTATGACGAGGCGATGGCCGCATGCGACGCGTCGATCGTGTTCAACATCGCCGTCGACGACCCGCTCGCGTCGACCGGGCTGAAGTACCGGCCGGAGGACACCAACAGCTCGACGCTCGCGTTCACCAGGGTCGCGCCCGACCGCCGCGTCGGGTTCATGTCGGTCAACCCGCGCTGGCCGGACGCCATCGACGAGATCGAGAGGTGGCGCGACGCGGGTCTCGTCGGGATCAAGCTCGGCCCCAACTACCAGGAGTACGACCCGCTGAGCGAGGAGGCCGTGGCGGTCTACGCGCACGCCGAGCGGGTCGGGCTGCCGATCCTGTTCCACCAGGGCGCCTCGCCGATCAGACACGCGCCGCTGCGCTACACGTACCCGCTGGTCAGCGACGAGATCGCCCTGCGGTTCCCCGAGCTGCGCATCGTCATGGCGCACATGGGGCACCCCTGGGGACGCGAGACCGTCGTCACCATCCGCAAGCACCCGCACGTCTACGCCGACGTCTCATCGATCTACCTGCGGCCGTGGGTCTGCTACGAGTCGCTGCTCGCGGCGACCGAGTGGGGCTGCACCCACAAGCTGCTGCTTGGCTCGGACTTCCCGATCGCCAACACCGGCGAGGCGATCGCGGGCCTGCGTCGGGTCAACGACATCGTCGAGGGCACCCGCATGCCGCGCGTCCCCGACGAGGCGATCGAGGGCATCGTCCACGCCGATGCCCTCGCCGCCCTCGGCCTGGAGGACGCGGTGAAGCGGCAGCCCTGGTAGCGCGCGGGCGGCCGCTCGCCTAGGGATGCGCTGATTTTCTGGTTCGTCCGGGGTGCCGTCTGGCTGGGTGCTGGGGATCGCGGAATGATGAGGTGTGCGCAGCGATCAGGCCAGTTTCACTGATGTCGAGTACGGCAACCGTCGACGGGTCTCCCGCCG
>WHST01000149.1 GCA_009379955.1 Streptosporangiales bacterium
CGCCCGCCGCACCGGGCTCACCACCGCCCACCAACAGCGAGTTGCCACCCGCCGCGAGCTACGACAGGATCAGTCATGAACCCCCGCCAGTGGTTGGGTATTACGCCCCCGAACTGGTGCATTTGGTCAGACGCGCCTCGATCGTCGACGGCACCCTGACACCGACCCCCACCTGAGGGCCCTGGGCTGACCTCACATGGCACTACCGGTCTTCCGCCACTTCACATGGCACTACCTGGTCGAACGCCACCTTTGTCCCGGTTCGTCGCCGGTAGTGCCATGTGAAGTGGCCGGGGACACGGTCCGCGTAGGAGCATGGACCCGTGGCAGGATTCGGAGCGGTGTTCCGTCGGGCTCGGCGCGCGTCCCGGCGTGGGGACGACGCGGCGCAGCGCGAGGCGGTGCTGCCGCTGTCGGCGAGCATCGAGGCGCTCGGGGAGCAGTCCTGGACCGACGAGGGCGTCGTCGACGTCCCCGTCGACCGGATCGTGGGCACCGTGTCGCGGGTCGACGACTTCGACCGCGGGATGCGGCCGTTGCGTCCGCACCTGCGGTCGCGCTGGGAGGACGTCGCCGGTGTGCTGGCGTCCGGGCGCGGGCTGCCGCCCGTCCGGCTGGTACAGCTCGGTGAGCTCTACTTCGTCGTCGACGGGCACCACCGCGTCTCGGTGTCGCGGGCGAAGGGCATGGCGGCCGTCGAGGCCCGGGTGCGGCGGCTGTGCACGGTCGCGTACGCATGCCACTGCCTGACGCTCCTCGACCTGCCGAACAAGGCCGCGGAGCGCCGCTTCCTCGAGCAGTACCCGCTGCCAGACGACGCGCGGGCCTGGTTGTGGCTCGACGATCCCGGCGACTGGGAGCGGATCGAGCAGGCCGCGCGCCGCTGGCTCGACGAGCACCTGGCGGCCGACGGCGGCGACGGGTCGGCCACGGCCGAGGAGCTGCTCGAGGAGTGGTGGCGCCACGACGTCCTCCCCACCGCGCACGCCTGCCGCGGTGCCGAGCGCGTGTGGCTGGAGGACTACCTGTGCGCCGTGCGCGACCGCACGACCGGCGGCTGCTGTCTCGTCTGAGCCGTCACGCGACCCGCTCGCGGTCCGCTGCCAGCAGGCCGCGGATCTCCCGCGCCGCCATGCGGCCGGCGCGGTTGGCGCCGATCGTGCTGGCGGACGGGCCGTAGCCCACGAGGTGCAGCCAGGGTTCCGCGACGACGCGCGTGCCGTCGACGCGGATGCCGCCGCCGCGCTCGCGCAGCCGCAACGGCGCCAGGTGGTCGATCGCGGCGCGGAAGCCGGTGCACCAGATGATCACGTCCGCGTGCTGTCGGCGGCCGTCCGCCCAGGTCACCGCGTCGGGCGTGACGAGGTCGAACATGGGCAGCCGGTGCAGCACGCCCTTGTCGAACGCCTCGCGGGCGGCGCCGACGTACGACAACCCGGTGACGCTGACGACGCTCTGCGGCGGCAGGCCGGCGCGCACGCGTTCCTCGACGAGGGCGACGGCGTCGCGGCCGACGTCGGGGGTGAAGTCGTCGTCACGGAAGACCGGTGGTCGGCGGGTCACCCACGTGGTCGACGCGGCGACGCCGGCGAGCTCGGAGAGCACGTGCATCGCCGAGGTGCCGCCACCCACGACGACGACGTCGAGGCCGGCGAGGTCCGCGGGGCCGCGATACCCCGAGTAGTGCAGCTGCCGTCCCGCGAAGTCGGCGACACCCGGGTAGTACGGCAGGTACGGCCGTGCCCACGTGCCGGTCGCGTTCGCCACCGCCCGCGCCGCCCACTCCTCGACCCGGCCGCCGGTGGTACCCGTGACGACGAGCCGGTCACCGTCGTCGTCCCGGCGTACGGAGCCGACCGTGACGGGACGGTGCACGTGCAGCGCGTTCGCACGCTCGTAGGCGGCGAAGTACGCGGGGACGGCATCGGCCGCGCGGGCGGAGCCCGGCACGTCCGCGCGGTCCCAGCGGACACCCCGCAGGTCGAAGATGCCGTGGACCTTGTCCATGGTCAGTGAGGGCGGCCGGAGCCGCCATGCACCCCCGGGCTCCGCGCTGTCGTCGAGCACGACATAGCCCGTCTCGGGCGCGAAGCCGAAGCGGTCGAGGAAGTACGCGGTGGACAGTCCTGCCTGGCCGGCGCCGATGACGGCGACGTCGACCTCGTGCCTGGTGTCCGCGTGCTTCACGTCAACCGCAACCATCCGCGCGGCGCCGTGCTTCCCGCCCTTGACCTCAACGTTAGTAGAGGTAACACGCTGGGACGTGAGAGGGAGGTGGTCCGATGCGCGCGATATGGCTGACGACGGCGATCGGCGGACCTGACCCACGCCGTCCGGTCCGGCAAATCGCGTCGCCGTTGTCCGACCCGCTGAGTAAAGTCTTGGTCAAGACGTCCAGCTGACAGGAGTGCCCGCGTGGAGCCGCGTTCCGATCTCGCCATCGAGGTGTCCGGGCTCGTCAAGACTTTCGGCAAGGTGCGCGCCGTCGACGGCGTCGACCTCGAGGTGCGGACGGGCGGCGTGTACGGCTTCCTCGGGCCCAACGGCGCCGGCAAGACCACCACGATCCGCGTCCTCGCCACCCTGCTGCGTCCTGACGCCGGCCGCGCGTGGGTGCTCGGGCACGACATCGAGCGCGAGGCCGACGCCGTGCGCAGCCGGGTCAGCCTCACCGGGCAGTTCGCGTCGGTCGACGAGGACCTCACCGGCCTGGAGAACCTCGTCCTCCTCGCCCGCCTGCTCGGCTACTCGCGCAGCCAGGCCAGGCGACGCGCGAGTGACCTGCTCGACGCGTTCGGGCTCGGCGACGCGGCCGGCCGGCAGGTCAAGAAGTACTCCGGCGGCATGCGCCGCCGCCTCGACATCGCGGCGAGCATCGTCGTCACGCCCGACCTCATCTTCCTCGACGAGCCGACGACCGGTCTCGACCCGCGCAGCCGCAACCAGGTGTGGGACATCATCAGGGCGATGGTCGGGGAGGGCACGACCGTGCTGCTCACCACCCAGTACCTCGACGAGGCCGACCAGCTCGCCGACCGTCTCGCCGTGATCGACCACGGCAGGGTGATCGCGGAGGGCACGACCGGCCAGCTGAAGGCGTCGGTCGGTGCGGGGGCGCTGCACGTCCGGCTGCTCGCGCCCGAGCAGCGGGCCGAGGCCGAGCGGGTGCTCGTCGAGGCGCTCGAGGTGCCCGTCGTCCCGTCGGCCGACCCCGCCGAGCTGTCGGCGCGCATCGCCGACCCCGAACGCGTCGCGCGCGCCCTCGCCGAGCTGTCACGGCACGGCATCGCGGTGACCGAGTTCGCGCTCGGGCAGCCGAGCCTCGACGAGGTGTTCCTCGCGCTGACAGGCCACCCGGCGGAGCCCACCGACGACGAAGAGGCGGCGGCATGACCACCACCACCGGCACCGAACCCGCGTCCGACGCCGTCGCGGCCGACGCGCTGCGCGGCGTGCTCAACGCCGGCGCCAGGCCGTCACGTCCCGGCCCGGTCTCCACGTCGCTGACCTTCGGCTGGCGGGCGCTGCTCAAGATCAAGCACATCCCCGAGCAGCTCTTCGACGTGACCATGTTCCCGATCATGTTCACGCTGATGTTCACGTTCCTGTTCGGCGGGGCGCTGGCGGGATCCACGGGCGAGTACCTGCAGTTCCTGTTGCCCGGAATCCTCGTGCAGACGGTCGTGATGATCACGATGTACACCGGCATGACGCTCAACACCGACATCTCGAAGGGCATCTTCGACAGGTTCCGGTCGCTGCCGGTGTGGCGGCCGTCCGCCCTCGTCGGTGCGCTGCTCGGCGACACCGTCCGCTACTCGATCGCGTCCGTGATCGTCATCGGTCTCGGTCTCGCGCTGGGCTTCCGACCCCAGGGTGGCGTCGTCGGTGTGGTGGTCGCGGTCGTGCTGCTGCTCGTCTTCGCGTTCTGCATGTCCTGGGTGTGGACGATGCTCAGCCTGATCCTGCGCACGCCGCAGTCGGTGATGGGCGTGAGCATGATGGTGATGTTCCCGCTGACGTTCGGCAGCAACATCTTCGTCGACCCGCGCACCATGCCCGGCTGGCTCCAGGCGTTCGTCGAGATCAACCCGGTGTCCCACCTCGTCGCCGCCACCCGCGGGCTGATGCACGGCACCGGCGCGGCGGGCGAGTCCATGTGGGTGCTCGGCACCTGTGTGGTGATGGTCGCCGTCTTCGCCCCGATCACGATGGTCCTGTACCGCAACAAGAGTTGAGCCCGACCACGTTTAGTACTTTTGTATGATTACATCTTGACGCGATCGCCCCGCTTCGTCAGGCTCGGGTCATCTCCCGCAGCCTCGAAGGAGCAGCCATGGCGGACGCGTCCCGACCACGATCCCGCCGGCTGAGCAGGCGCGACGTCCTGCGCGGGGGTGCCGCGGGCACCGCCGCCCTGGCGCTCGGCTCCACCCTCGGGACGGGACGCGCGTACGCGGCCACCCGCATCCCGATCGACCCGGGCACGCGGTACCAGACGTTCGAGGGCTGGGGCACCGCCCTGTCGTGGGGCGCGAACGCGATCGGCGGCTGGCGCGACGTCGACGCGCGCGAGGAGATCGTCGACCTGCTGTACGACGACCGCCGCGGCCTCGGTCTCGAGATCGCCAGGTACAACATCGGCGCCGCGGAGCACCCGGACCACGACCACATGCGGCTGTCGGCCGAGATCCCGTCGCTCATGCCGCGGCCGGGGGAGTGGGACCTCACCCGCGACGCCGCGCAGCGCTGGGTGCTCGAACGCGCGCTGCGCGGGTCCGCCCGCCACATCGAGGGCTTCGTCACCAGCCCGCACTACTGGTGGACGCACAGTGGATGCGCCAGCGGTGCCGTCGACAAGGGCAACAACCTGAAGCCGGAGCACGTCGGTGACTTCGCCGACTTCGTGACCGAGATCCCCCGGGTCTTCGCCCGCGAGTGGGGCATCGGGATCGACGCCCTGTCGCCGGTCAACGAGCCGAGCGCGGACTGGTGGGTGGCGAACGGCTCGCAGGAGGGCTGCCACTACGACCCGGAGTACCAGCGGCAGGTGCTGGTCGCGGTGCACGAACGGCTCGAGGCGAAAGGGCTCGCCGACCGGGTGCGCCTCTCGATGTCGGAGGAGCCGGGCGCCGAGGCCGCGCTCGCGACGCTGCGGGTGCTGGGCGACGACGCGCGCCGCCTCGGCACGGTGACCACCCACTCGTACTGGGACCAGGAGCGCACCGGCCTGCACGACGCCGTCCGCGCCCTCGGCGCGAGCCTGTGGATGTCGGAGTGGGGCACCAGCGGCGATGCCGGCTACCAGCCGCAGCACATCAGCAACGCGCTGAACCTGTCGCGGACGATGCTGCGCGACCTGCGCGAGCTGCGGGCCGACGCGTGGAACGTCTGGAACGCGATCGAGAGCCAGGAGGCCAACCGGTCGGAGGACGTCTCGTGGGGCCTGATCCACGCGACGTACACGCCGGGCCAGGAGGACTTCTACGTCGCCAAGCAGTACTACGGCTACGGCAACTACGCGAAGTTCGTCCGGCCGGGATCGGTCGCCGTGGAGATCGGTGACCCGCAGGCGTTCGCGACGTACGACGCGAAGCACCGGCGTCTCGTCGTGGTCTTCACCGAGCGCGGCACGGCAGACCGCGACGTGACGTTCGACCTCGGCCGGTTCGCGCCGTCGGCCGGCGCGGTGCTGCGGCACCGGACGTCGGCGACGGAGAACCTCGCCGGGCTGCGTCCCGAGGTCCACCGCGACGGGTCGTACCGTACGACGCTCAAGCGCGAGTCGATCACGACGTTCGAGTTCCCCGGCGTCGTCCCGCGGCGCTAGGACGTCGGCGTCAGGCCAGCACCTCGCAGGCGTCGCCGACGGTGACGCGTCCGGGAGTCTCGACGTCGGCGTGCAGGCCGAACCAGATCTCGCCGCGACCCCGGCGATCGGGTGCCAGTGCGCGGAGCGCGTCGACGTCACGCTCGCCGGTGCCGGGCCGGCGGTTCACCACCGCGCACCGCGGCAGCGGCCCGCGGACCGCGATGACGACGTCGCCGAGGCGGACCCGGCGGCCGACCCACGCGTCCTCCGTGAACGCCGGCGCCTCGCCGGTGTCGACGACCGCAGTCGCACGGAACCGTACGCCGTCGTCGGTCGGTCGACCGGTGCGCGCCGCGAGGTCGGCGAGCGACGACGTCGTGACGAGCGACACCGAGCCCGCCCAGACCACGTCGGCAGGACCGGTGACCCGGCACAGCACGACGTCGCGCCCCAGGTACCGTCGCAGCAGGTCGTTCCACGGACCCTCGACCGTGACGAGGCCGACGTCGCGGCTCCAGTAGTCGCCGCTGCGCAGCTCGCCGTCGACGACCTCGCCCGTCGCGGTGCCGATCGGCGTCTCGACGGTGAGCTCGGGTGGTCGCCAGTTCGCGCGGCAGGCGAGCACGCCCTCGTTGCCCACCGTGCGCATCACCGCGCCGGTCCGCCGGTCGACGAGGCAGAACGACCGGTCGCCCACCGGCCCGTCCCGCGTCACCTCGAGCTCCGGCAGGGCGTTGTGCGTCATGCCCTTGACCGGCGTCAGCCCGAGCCTCGTGACGTGCACCTCTGTACCTCCTTGCTACGTCCTGTGATCGTCATTACGGCGACCTCCCGCCGGCTGTGCCACGGTAGCGGGACCCGACAGCGAACGGAGTGGGACAGGTGACGGAGGAAACTCCCAAGGAGCTGCTCGCGCGCGTGTACGCGCTGCAGGGACCCGAGGAGGCCGAAGAGGTCTACGACGGCTGGGCGGACAGGTACGACACCGACACCCTGGACGGCATGGGCTACGTGGCGCCGACCGTCGCCGTGACCCGACTGCTCGAGCTGACCCCGGAGCCCGGCACGGTGCTCGACGCCGGCTGCGGTACCGGTCTCGTCGGCGCCGCGCTCGCCGAGCGCGTGACCGTGACCGTCGACGGCGTCGACCTCTCCCAGGGCATGCTCGACCAGGCGGCGGCGCGCGGCGTCTACCGCGACCTCGGCAAGGCCAACCTCACGGAGCGCCTCGACATCGTGGACGACGCGTACGACGCGGCGTTGTGCGTCGGCACGCTGACCGACGGCCACGTCGGGCCGGTGGCGTTCGACGAGTTGGTGCGCGTCGTGCGTCCCGGCGGGCTGATCGTCGCCACCGTGCTGTCACGGGTGTGGGAGTCGGGCGGCTACCGCGCGCACGTCGACGAGCTGGTCGAGCGAGGGCTGGTTGGGCTGCGCGAGGCGGTGACCGAGCGTTCGTACCACACCAACGAGGACATCACGTGCCGGCTGGTCGTGCTGGACGTACGCTGACGTCCTCCTGACTGGCGAGAGGAGGCGCCGTGACCGCCGCGCCGACGACGCTGAGCCGTGTGCTCGGGATGCCGTCCCTCGTGCTGTTCGGCCTGGCGTACATGGTGCCTCTCACGGTGTTCACGACGTACGGCGTCGTCACCGACCTCACCGCGGGACACCTGCCGACCGCCTACGTCGTGACGCTCGTCGCGATGCTGTTCACGGCGTACAGCTACGGGCGCATGGTGCACGTGTATCCGTACGCCGGTTCGGCCTACACCTACACGCAGAAGTCGTTCGGCCCGCACCTCGGCTTCATGACGGGGTGGGCGCTCCTGCTCGACTACGTGTTCCTGCCGATGATCAACTACCTCGTCATCGGCATCTACCTGTCGGCGAGCATCCCCGGCGTGCCGACCTGGGTGTGGGTCGTCGCCGCGATCCTCCTCGTCACGGTGCTCAACATCCTCGGCATCACGCTCGTCGCCCGGGCCAACTTCGTCCTCGTCGCCGTACAGGTCGTATTCCTCGCGGTGTTCTTCGTGCTGGCGTTCCGCACCTTGGCGAGCGGCGACGTGCCTTCCCTCACCCAGCCGTTCGCCGGCGCCGGGCTCGACCCGTCGACGATCCTCGGCGGCGCGGCCATCCTCTGCCTGTCGTTCCTCGGGTTCGATGCCGTCTCGACGCTCTCGGAGGAGACGCGTGACGCGCGCCGGCGCATCCCGCGCGCCATCATGCTCGTCACCGTCATCGGCGGCGTCACCTTCATCGTCGTCTCGTACGTCGGCCACCTCGTCTTCCCGCGGTGGCAGGACTTCACCGACGTCGACTCCGCGGCGCTCGACGTGATGCGCCACGCCGGCGGTGCGTTCCTCGCGACGTTCTTCACCGCGGCGTACGTCGCCGGCTGCTTCGCCTCGGCGATGGCGTCGCAGGCGAGTGTCTCGCGCATCCTCTTCGCGATGGGACGTGACGGGGTGTTGCCGACCCGGTGGTTCGGCCGGTTGCACGAGCGGTTCCGCACGCCGGTCGTCGCGATCGTCGTCGTGGGCGCGCTGTCTCTCGTCGCCCTGGGCATCAGCCTGGAGCTGGCCGCGGCGATCGTGAGCTTCGGCGCGCTGGTCGCCTTCTCCTTCGTGAACCTCTCGGTCGTCAAGCACTACGTCGTCGACGCGAGGCGGCGTACGCCGGCGGACATCGTCAAGTTCGGCGTGCTCCCGGGCATCGGCGTGCTGCTCACGCTGTGGCTGTGGACCAGCCTGTCCGGCACGACGTTCGTCGTGGGCCTCGCGTGGACCGCCGTCGGGTTCGTCTACCTGGTCGGCCTGACCCGCATGTTCCGCCGGCGCCCGCCCGAGCTGCGGCTCGACGAGGCCGCGATCGCGGACGATGAGCGCGGCCCCGAGACGGTGGCCACGCGATGACTGCCGTCCTGCCCGTCCACGACGTCCGTGCGGGCGAGCCGTCGATGGGCGTGGTCGACGTCGCCGTGTGCCAGCTCGCTCCCGTGCTCGGCGACCCCGAGGGGAACGCGCGCCTGATCACCGACGCCGTCGAGACGGCGGCCGGCGTCGGTGCGCGGGTCGTCGTGCTGCCCGAGCTGGTGAGCAGCGGCTACGCGTTCGCCGACCGCGCCGAGCTCCTCCGCTACGCCGAGCGGCCGGACGGGCCGACGGTCACGCGGGTGGCGGCACTCGCCCGCGACCGCGACCTCGTCGTGGTCGCTGGCTTCCCCGAGCTGGGTGACGACGGCGTGCCGTACAACAGCGCCGTCGTCGCCGACGCCGGCGGCGTTCGCGCGATCTACCGCAAGGTGCACCTGTGGGACGCGGAGAAGGAGATCTTCGCCGCGGGGGCGGCCGCGCCGCCGGTCGTCGACACGGCCGTGGGCCGGGTCGCGGTGGTCGTCTGCTACGACCTGGAGTTCCCCGAATGGCTGCGCCTCGCCGCGCTCGGCGGTGCCGACATCGTGTGCGCGCCGACGAACTGGCCGGCCGAGCCCCGGCCCGACGGAGAGCGGCCGGTCGAGGTCGTCCGCGCCCAGGCGTCGGCGTCGGTCAACCGGATGTACGTCGCCGTCGCCGACCGGGTCGGCGACGAGCGCGGTGTCGCGTGGGTCGGCGGGTCGGCGATCATCGGGCCGGACGGGTTCCCGCGGGTGCTCGCGGCGCCCGGCGGCCAGCAGGTACTCGTGACGTCGTGCGTCCTGGCCGACGCGCGGGACAAGCGCGTGTCCGCCCGCAACGACGCACTGGCCGACCGCAGGCCCGACCTCTACGGGACGGTGCCGTGACGGCGCCGCGGCTCGACGTCGAGACGGCACGGATGGTGCGGGCGAACGAGGAGAACTGGGACGCGCGCACGCCGGTGCACGTGGCGAGCGCGTTCTACGGTCTCGACTCCGGCAGGGACGCCGCGGACTGGTTCGCCCCGTTCGAGTGGGACGACCTCGGCGATCTCCGCGGCCGCGACGTGCTGCACCTGCAATGCCACCTCGGTACGGAGACGATCGCCTTCGCGCAACGCGGCGCGCGTACCGTCGGCCTCGACATCTCGGGGGAGTCCGTGGCCCAGGCGCGGCTGATCGCGGAGCGCGCCGGCGTCGACGTCGAGTACGTGCGCGCCGACGTCCACGACGCGGTGTCGGCGCTGGCCGGTCGCACGTTCGACGTCGTGTACACCGGCAAGGGCGCGCTGTGCTACCTGCCCGACCTGGCCCGCTGGGCGTCCGTCGTCCGCGACCTGCTGCGCCCGGGCGGCCTGCTGTACGTCGTGGAGTTCCACCCGATGCTCAACTCGCTCGGCCCGAAGCCGGATCCCGGCGCGGGACCCGAGCTGACGCTGCGCCACGACTACCTCGCCGGCCCCGGCGCGGTCGAGCGCGACGCGACGTTCACGTACACCGACGGTCCCGCGCTGACGCACGCGACGGTCGCGTACGAGTGGATGCACGGCATCGGCGACGTCGTCACCGCGCTGGTCGACGCGGGCCTGCGGGTGACCGGCCTCCGCGAGACCGACCTGCTGCCGTGGCCGCGCTGGGAACGGATGACCCGTACCGAGGACGGCTGGTGGCGCCTCCCCGACGACGACCCCCGCATCCCCCTGCTCTACGCCCTCACCGCCACCCGCAACCCGTGAGGGGCACCCTCACCGTGCCCCGCCACCCGTGAGGGGCACCCTCACCGTGCCCCCACACAGTGAGGGTGCCCCTCACGGGTTCGGTTGTGGTGCGGTGATGGTGCGCCAGTGCTTGGAGCGTTCGCCGGGGCGGTAGGGGCTGGTGAGGCGTTTCGCGACGACGCCGTCGAGGCCGAGGTCGGCGCACGCCGCGAGCAGGTCGCGGCCCTCGCCCTCGTACCACGGCGACAGCTGCCAGTGCGCGCCGGCGAGACCGAGCGCGTCGAGTGCCTGCCTGCGCTCGGTGTACGGACGGTCGAGCAGCGAGGCGTCGTCGTGGTGGAGCAGGTCGAAGATCACGTAGACGATCGGAACGGACTGCCGGCGCGGACGGCTCCGCTGCGCCAGCCGACGCTGCAGGCGGTCCAGGCTCGGCTTGCCGTCGTCGTCGAACGCGACGAGCATGCCGTCGAGGACGAGGCGGTGACCGCCGACGTTGCGGGAGAGCGCCCCGAGCTCCGGGTATCCCGAGGTGACGTCGCCGAGCTCGCGGTCCTGGAGTCGGACGTGGCCGGGCTCGCAGAACGCGACGGTGCGCACGCCCTTCCACATCAGCTCGAAGCCCCACTGCGACTCGTCGCGGGGGAGCGGGCCCGATGACGCCAGCATGGGCTCGATCTCGGACGGCAGCGGGACGTAGCCCTCCGGGGTGCCGCCCATCCGGTGGATCAACCAGTTCTGGCCCGCCGAGAACAGCGCGAACGTGCCCTCCGCGCGGCCGCCGTGCAGCCGGATGACGGCCTTGCCGTCCTTCCACTCCAGCTCCTCGTAGGTCCCGGTGTCCCACACCGTCATGGTGCCGCCGCCGTACTCGCCCTGCGGGATCTCGCCGTGGAAGTCGAGATACTCGATCGGGTGGTCCTCGGTGTGGACGGCCATGCGGTTCTCCGCCGGGTCGAACGGCAGGCAGCGTGGCAGGGCCCACGAGACGAGCACGCCGTCGCGCTCGAGCCGCAGGTCCCAATGCAGGCGCGTGGCGTGATGCTCGTGGATGACGAAGCGGTTCTGGTCGGCGTCGGTCGCGGGGTCGCCGCCGCGTGGCTCCGGCGTCTTGTCGAACGTGCGCTTGCGGTGGTAGTCGCGCAGGCTGTTCATGGGATGCGGTCGACGTTCCGCTGCATCGCGGGGCTCCGTTCCAGGCTCCTGGTCAGGACTCTACGACGCCACGCCGACCGGGAACCCGGGGCTCAGCCGATGCGGTACTTCCCGGTGAGGTCGCGGCCGGTGAAATGACCGGTGCGTACCGCCGAGGTGTAGGCGGTCTCGACGTCGGTCGCCACGCGGCCCCAGGAGAAGCACGCCGCCGCCCGGTCGGCGCCGGCGATCCCGTAGGCGGTACGCCGCGGGTCGTCGGCAACGAGCCTGCGCAGCACGACGGCGAGCCGGTCGGGGGAGGCACCCGCTGCGACGGTCACCCCGCTGACGCCGTCGAGCACGATGTCGTCGACGTCGGTGGCCACCAGCGGCGCGCCGCAGGCCATCGCCTCGACGCACGACGGTCCGCGAGGGGTGTCGTTGTCCGGCACGCTCACGACGACGTCGGCCGACCGGAACAGGTCCGCCAGCTCCGCGGCCGGGAGGGTGCCGACCATCGTGACCCGGGCGGCGACGCCGAGCCGCTCGGCGAGGTCGCGGATGCGGATGGCGTCGTCGTCGGTGTCGATCGCGTTCAGGGACGGACCTCCGGCGATCACGAGCTCGGTGCCCGGCACGTGCGGCAGGGCCGCGACGACCTTCTCGGCACCCTGGTCGGCCACCAGTCCGTCGGCGCACACCAGTCGATGCAGGTCGGTGCGCGGAGCCGCGTCACCCTCCGGTGCGAACACGGCGAGGTCGACGCCGTACGACACGACGGACATCGTCGATCGCGGGATGCCCCGGCGCGCGAGCTCGTCGGCCTGGGGATGCCCGGAGACGAGGGTGCGCTTGGCGCGCCGGCCGAGTGCCGTCTGCAGCTTCGCCCAGCGTGCGTCCTGCAGACTCTTCGTCGGTGGGACCTCGACGGCGCGGCAGTCGAGAACGAGCGGGACCTCGTCGTCGCCCGCGACGACGGCCAGGCCGGCACTGCAGGAGAACGAATGCGCGAGGTCGGGCTGGTCGTCGCGCCAGGTCTCCTCGAGGAAGGTCGCGTAGCGCTTCGCACTCCCCGGTTCACCCGTGGCGCCCACGTACGCCAGCTCGAGCGTGACGCCGGGCGCCACCTCGTCGGACCCCGACGAGACCTCCTGGTCGGTCGGGGCGTACATGGTGACGTCGTGGCCCCGATCGGCGAGTGCTCCGGCCAGGGCGCGCGGCTGGGAGTCTGCGGCGACGAGGCGCTCGAAGCTCGCGTCCTCGGGCCTGGTCTCGTGTCCGGTGACCAAGGCTATGTGCATGGTGTTCCTCGCTTCGCGTGCTCGCCGAGCCGGGACGTTCCGGGCTCCTGTGGAGGCACGCTGCTTGACCACCACCTGCCTACGAACCTAACTCAATCGGACATTGTGGAGCAAGGCCACCGCCGCGCAACCGGACACGCGCGTCGGAGAGGATTGCGGACATGTCCACGACGATGGCAGTCGAAGCCGGTGCCGACGGTGACGCCCTGCGGTTGCGCGGGTTGCGGCGGATGCGTGCGATCGCTCTGTCCCTGCTGCTGCTCGCCGCGGTGGTGTACGTCCTCACGCTCGACCGTGACGCGGGGTGGGCCTACCTGAACGCGGCCGCGGAGGCCGCGATGGTGGGTGCGCTCGCCGACTGGTTCGCGGTGACGGCGCTGTTCCGGCGGCCACTCGGCCTGCCCATCCCGCACACCGCGATCATCCCCAACCGCAAGGACGCGCTCGCGCGCAGCCTCGAGGACTTCGTCGCGACGAACTTCCTGGCAGAGTCGGTCATCCGCGACAAGGTGTCGTCCGCGGAGCCCAGCAGGCGCGTCGGTGCCTGGCTGGCCGAGCAGAAGCACAGCGAGCGGGTCGTCGCCGAGGCGGCTCGCCTGGTACGCGGCGGCCTCTCCGTCCTGCGCGACGAGGACGTCACGTCGTTCGTCGAGACCGCCCTGCTGCCGCGGCTGATGGACGAGCCGATGAGCCCGATCGCCGGCCGGTTGCTCGGCGACGTGGTCGCGGAGGGTGCCCACCACGGGCTCGTCGACCTCACCCTCGTCGAGCTGCACGGCTGGCTGAGCGAGAACGCGGAGACCGTCACGCGACTGGTCGGCAACAGGGCGCCGCGGTGGTCGCCGAAGTGGGTCAACGCGCGGGTCACCAGGCGCGTGCATCGCGAGGTCGTCGCCTGGGTCGAGGACGTCCGCGACCAGCCCGGCCACCCGGCGCGCAAGGCGTTCGACGACATGCTCGCGAGGCTGGCGGACGACCTGCAGAACGACCCCGAGGTCATGGAACGGCTGGAGAAGCTCAAGCACCGCGTGCTGAGCCACCCGCGGACGGCGTCGACGGCGACGGCGTTGTGGAACGCCGTCCAGCGCAGCCTCATCGACGCCGTCGAGGAGCCCGACGGCCTGTTGCGTCAACGGGGCGTCGACGCCCTCACCGGCTTCGGCCGGCGCCTGCTCGAGGACGAACCGCTGCGCGCCCGCATCGACGGCCACGCCGCCGACGCCGCCGCGTACGTCGTCACGAACTTCGGTTCCGAGATCGCGACCGTCATCTCCGACACCGTCAACCGGTGGGACGGCAAGGAGACCGCCGACCGGATCGAGCTGTACGTCGGGCGCGACCTGCAGTTCATCCGCATCAACGGCACCATCGTCGGCGCCCTCGCCGGACTCGCCATCCACACCGTGAGCGTCCTGCTCTGACCGCCGTCCGCGAGGGGTCTCCTTGTTGATCACGTTAACCTCGATTGTTCACGTGGGGTGGTGGTGTGGCCGTGGTGGGGTGTTGTGGGGTGTGGTTGAGGTGTTTGCGGGGTGGGGGGTAGGGCGGTGGCCCGGTTGTCGCCTGGGGTGGGCGCCGGTTCCAC
>WHST01000150.1 GCA_009379955.1 Streptosporangiales bacterium
CCACCACGACAATGACCGTCGACGCGCCGGGCAAGCTCGTCGTCCAACCACGGTTGTGACTCGCGGCAACGACCGCCCTTGAGAAGCTCGGCGCGTCACCAACACCCCGGCAAGACCTCATTGTTCAGGACTCTCCTAGGCAGGGTCGACCGGTGGGTGCCCCCCGCGCGAATGATCATGTTCAGTGGGTCGAGCCGTCCTTCCCACGGCGCATGCGCCATGTTCGGTGCGTGTTCACCAACTGAACGTGATCAATCGCCCAGGGGCGATGCCGGTGGTGGACGTGGCGCTAGGCGGGGTCGACCGGTGGGGGCCTGTCGTCGGACGAGCCGCGGGCCTCGAGGATCTCGACGACCTCGTCAGGTGAGTCGGCGACGTCGAAGAGGCCGATGTCCTGCGGGGAGATCTTGCCCCCGGTCAGCACCGACTTGTCGAGCCAGTCGAGCAGCCCCTGCCAGTACGGCCGGTCGACGAGGATGATCGGGAACGACGTGACCTTCTGCGTCTGCACGAGCGTGACCGCCTCGAACAGCTCGTCGAGCGTGCCGAAGCCACCCGGCAGCACCACGAACGCCTCGGCGTACTTCACGAACATCGTCTTGCGGGCGAAGAAGTAACGGAACTCGATGCCGAGGTCGACCCAGGAGTTGAGGCCCTGCTCGAACGGCAGCTCGATGCCGAGGCCGACGGACGTACCTCCGGCCAGGCTGCAGCCCTTGTTGGCCGCCTCCATCGTGCCGGGACCGCCGCCGGTGATCACGGCGTAGCCCGCGTCGGCGAGGCGGCCGCCGATCTGCTCGGCGAGCGCGTACTCGGGATCGTCGGGAGCCGTCCGCGCGCTGCCGAACACGCTCACCGCGGGACCGAGCTCGGCGAGGGTGTCGAACCCCTCGACGAACTCCGACTGGATGCGCAGCACGCGCCACGGGTCGGTGTGCTTCCACACGCCGGGGTCGCGCTGGTCGAGCAGGTGCTGGTCGAGGGTCTCCTTCGGCACGTGGCGTCGCCGCAGCACGGCGGGGCCGCGGTGCCATTCGGGCACCTTCGCGGCGCCGTCGTCTTCGGACATGTCACCCACGGTAACGGGTGAGCAGGCCGTTCAGGCGCCGAGTCGGCGCAGGATGGCCGCGTTGAACGCGGGCAGGTCCGCGGGCGTACGCGACGTGATCAGGCTGCCGTCCTCGACGACCTCCTCGTCGACCCAGTCGGCGCCGGCGTTGACGAGGTCGGTCCTGATGTTGCGCACGGACGTCACCCGCCTGCCCCGCACCACGTCGGCCTCGGCGAGCACCCAGCCCGCGTGGCAGATGGCGGCGACGGGCTTGCCCGCGGCGGCCAGGTCCCTGACGAAGCCGACGAGCGTCTCGTCGGTACGCAGGTGGTCGGGCGCGTACCCGCCGGGGATCACCACGCCGTCGAAGTCGTCGGCGTTCGCGGCCTCGGGCCCGGCCTCGACGGTGAAGGTCTCCGTCCCCTTCTTGCCGGCGGCCTCCTTGCCCTTCTCCAGGCCGATCACCACGACGTCGTGCCCAGCGCCGCGTACCGCGTCGTACGGCTGCCGAAACTCGGAGTCCTCGAAGTTGCTGTCGAGCAGGAATGCGATTGTTGCCATGCGCCCAGTCTCGCGCGCGCACCCGCCGGGTGGAAGGGCGGTCAGGGCGTGGTGAGCCAGAGCCGCAGCTTCGCCTCACACTCGAGGATGGACGCGACGGGCGCGTACTCGTCGTCGGTGTGGGCGAGGTTCGGGTCGCCGGGACCGTAGTTGACGGCGGGCACGCCGAGGCCGGAGAACCGCGCGACGTCGGTCCAGCCGAACTTCGGTCGCGGGGCCACCCCGATGGCCTCCACGAACGCGGCCGCGGCCGGGTGACTCAGCCCGGGCAGGGCGCCGGGCGCGGAGTCGATGACGCGCACGTCGAGACCGTCGAACACCTCGCGCAGGTGCGCCTCCGCCTCGGCCTCCGACCGGCTCGGCGCGAACCGGTAGTTGACCGTGACCACGCACTCGTCGGGGACGACGTTGCCGGCGATCCCGCCCCGTACGCCGACGGCGTTGAGGCCTTCGCGGTAGGTGAGGCCGTCGATCTCGACCCGACGCGGGGTGTACGACACCAGCCGGGTGAGCACGTCGTGCGCGCCGTGGATCGCGTTGGTCCCCATCCACGACCGCGCACTGTGCGCGGCGGCGCCGGTGACCGTCACCTCGATCCGCATGTTCCCCTGGCAGCCGCCCTCGACCGTCGCGTCGGTAGGTTCGAGCAGCACCGCGAAGTCGCCGGCGAGCCAGTCCGGGCGGGTGCGCGAGATCCTGGTGAGGCCGTTGCGCTCGTTCTCGACCTCCTCGCAGTCGTAGAAGAGGTAGGTGACGTCGCGCACCGGGTCGGGCACCTCGGCGGCGGCACGCAGCTGGACGGCGACCCCGCCCTTCATGTCGCAGCTGCCGCGCCCGTACAGGCGTCCATCGACGACCTTCGACGGCAGGTTGTGCTTGACCGGCACGGTGTCGAGGTGTCCGGCGAGCACGACACGCTCGTCGCGACCGAGGTCGGTGGACGCCAGCACCACGTTGCCGTCGCGCTCGACCCGCAGGTGCGGCAACTCGCGCAACGCGGCCTCGACGAGGTCGGCGATGTGCGCCTCGTCGCCGCTCACCGACTCGACGTCGACGAGCTGTGCGGTGAGGCCGGCGGCGTCCAGGGACAGGTCGAGCGCGGGCAACACTGTCATGAGCCGTTCTCCGAAGTGAGCATCGCAGCGAGCACGGAGACAGCAACCTCGCTGCCTTGAGTAAGTGAGCGAGGAGCGGAGCGGAGGAGGACGGCGGGCAACACTGTCATCAGTCGCCCACCGTTCCGTCGATCAGCTCGCGCAGGATGTCGAGGTGGCCCGCGTGGCGTGCGGTCTCCTCGATCATGTGCAGGTAGATCCACCGCAGCGACACCTCCCCGCGCCGCCGGTGCGGCGCGGTGTCGTCGAGCGCGAACCTCGCCGCGGTCTCCTGCGACCGCACGCACTGCCGCTGGTACGCGCCGATCTCGTCGTCCAGCGACTCACCGGCCTCGAGCCGGAAGTCGGCGTCCGGATCGTCATCGGTCCACGGCGGTGTCGGCAGCTCGTCCGCGGGAGTCTGCGCGAGGACCGCCTGGAACCAGTTCTGCTCGACCCAGCGTAGATGCTTGACGAGTCCGCCGGGCGTCGTCTCGGTCGGCAGCAGGCGACGGCCCGCGTCCGCGTCGGAGAGCCCGGTCGCCTTGCGAACGATCACGGCGCGGTAGTCGTCGAGGAACGCCTCCAGCGACTCGCGCTCCCCGGCCTTGTAGACGGTGTCGACGTGGGGCCACTCGTTGGCCATCAGTCGGCCACCCCGTGGTCGCGGAGGATCTCGTTCAGCTGCAGCTTGTCGTGCGCGCCGCCCTCGGGCAGCCGCTTGAGCACCAGCAAGCAGGGCATGCCGAAGTCGCCGCCGGGGAAGCTGCGCACCCGCGACGACGGCACGACGACCGACCAGGCCGGCACCTCGCCGCGCGGCAGCTCGTCGCCGGTCTCCGCGTCGTACACCCGCGTGGTCTTGGTGAGCACGCAGCCGGCGCCGAGCTTGGCACCCCTGCGCACCCGCGCGCCGTCGACGACGATGCCGCGCGAGCCGACGAACGCGTCGTCCTCGACGACGACGGGGACGGCGTTGGGTGGTTCGAGTACGCCGCCGATGCCGACACCACCGGAGAGGTGGACGTTCCTGCCGATCTGGGCACAGGAGCCGACGGTCGCCCAGGTGTCGACCATCGACCCCTCGTCGACGTATCCGCCGATGTTGACGAAGCTCGGCATCACCACGACGCCGGGGGCGAGGTAGGAGCCCCAGCGCACCACGGCGCCCGGCACGACGCGGGCGCCGCCGAGGCGCTCCTTGACCGGCACGCGGTCGTGGTAGCGGAAGTCTCCGGCGCCCGACTCGACCATGTCGAGCACGCGGAACGACAGCAGGATCGCCCGCTTCGCGCGTTCGTCGACGACCACGTCGTCGCTGTGCTCGTCGACCCACGCGACCCGCGCGGTGCCCGCGTCGAGCTGGTCGACGGCGTCGACGACCACCTTGCGCGTGCCGGGGTCGGCGGGGTCGAGGGACGCACGCGCGTCCCAGATGTCGTCGATGGCGGCGGAGATCGGCGTTGTGCTCATACGCGACCGCCTCCTCGCTCCTTCGCACTTGTGCTCATGTCTTCTGACCCTAGTGCCCCACGCCGACGACCCACCCGGCTCCCTCGCCTCCGTATCCTGACCAGCAGTGAGAGACGCCGACCAGGAACGCACGGCGCACGGACGCGGGTCCGTGCGCCCGTCTCGTCGTGCGGTGGCGGCCGCCGCTGCCGCGCTGGTCGTCGGCGGCCTGGCCGTGGCGTGTGAGAACGATCCGGTCGAGCGAGCGCTGGCACCCGAGGTCTGCGTCGCGCGCACGGAGGACGGCGAGATCAGCCTCGACCCCGAGCAGGCGGCGATCGCGACGACCATCGTCGCCGTCGCGATCAGGCGTGGCCTCGGGCACCGCGCGGTGACGATCGCCCTGGCGACCGCCGAACAGGAGTCGAAGCTGCGCAACCTCGACTACGGCGACCGCGACTCGCTCGGCGTCTTCCAGCAGCGGCCGTCCCAGGGCTGGGGCACGGAGGAGCAGATCCAGGACCCGGCCTACGCCACGAAGCGCTTCTTCGCGGCGCTGGAGAAGGTCGACGGCTGGCAGGAGATGCCGCTCCACGAGGCGGCGCAACGGGTGCAGCGCAGCGCCTACCCGCGTGCGTACGCCGACCACGAGCCCAAGGCGACCCTCCTCACCACCGCGCTCACCGGCCGCGCCGGCAGCGCGGGCTTCAGCTGCCTGCTCCGGCCGAGCCCGGCGACGACAGGCGTCGGCGCGGCGCGCGCGGCCCTACGCCACGACTGGGGTCGGCGCCAGGTGTCGGCCGTCAGCGCCACCGACGGCGGCTTCGTGGTCAGGCTCGACGGGTCCGCGCCGAGCCGGCGCACGCTCGCCATGTCGTACTGGCTGATGGCGCGGGCGAACACGCTCGGCCTCGGCAGCGTCCGCAGCGTCGGCAAGCAGTGGCGGGCGAACGACGAGGACCACACCTGGCGCGATGCCACGGCCGACGACCCGCGGGGTCAGGTCTCGGTGCGCCTGCTGCCGAAGCCGACCCCGACGGCCACCTGACCGGTCAGGCGGCGAGGCGGGTGCAGGCGGCCTCGACGCGCTCGTCGGTGGCGGTGAGGGCGACCCGGACGTGGCTCGTGCCGGTGGCGCCGTAGAACTCGCCGGGCGCCACGAGGATGCCGCGCTCGGCGAGCCGGCCGAGGGTCTGCCAGCAGTCCTCGTCGCGGGTCACCCAGAGGTACAGGCCGGCCTCGGAGTGGTCGACCCGGAAGCCGGCACCGGTGAACGCGGCATGCAGGCGCTGCCGACGCGCGGCGTAGAGCGCCCGCTGCCGCTCGACGTGGTCGTCGTCGTCGAGCGCCGCCCGCATCGCGGCCTGCACGGGGCCGGGCACCATCAGGCCCGCGTGCCTGCGCACCTCGAGCAGCTCGCGCACCACCGCGGGGTCGCCGGCGACGAAGCCGGCGCGGTAGCCCGCGAGGTTGGACCGCTTCGACAGCGAGTGCACCGCGAGCAGACCCTCGTGCGAGCCGCCCGACACCGACGGGTGGAGGATCGAGACCGGCGCGGTGTCCCAGCCGAGCTCGGCGTAGCACTCGTCGCTCGCCAGCAGCACGCCGCGCTCGCGGCACCACGCGACGACCTTGGCCAGGTGCTCGGCGGGGAGCACGCGGCCGTGCGGATTGCCGGGCGAGTTCAGCCAGACCAGCCCCACCCGCCGCGGCCCGAGCGACGTCAGGCCGTCGGTGGCGACGACGTCGGCGCCGACCAGGCGCGCGCCGACGTCATACGTCGGGTACGCCAACTCGGGCACGACGACGGTGTCGCCGGCGCCGAGGCCGAGCTGCGCCAGCAGGCTCCCGACGAGCTCCTTGGAGCCGATCGTCGGGAGCACCGCCGTCTCGTCCTCGACCGCGACGCCGAGCCGCCGGCCCAGCCAGCCCGCGATGGACGCGCGCAGCTCTGCCGAGCCGTGCACCGTGGGATAGCCGGGCGAGTCGGACGCCGCCGACAGCGCCCGGCGTATCACGTCGGGGACGGGGTCGACCGGCGTGCCGATGGACAGGTCGACGATGCCGTCGGCGTGCGCGAGTGCGGTCCGTTTGTACGGGAGCAGCCGATCCCACGGAAAGGTGGGCAGCCGTCCGGAGACGTGCCCCCGCAGCCCTCCCGTCACTCGTCTTTGGCCTGCGGCGGGAGCGCGGCGACGATCGGGTGGTCCTTGTCGATCTTGCCGACCTTGGACGCGCCACCGGGCGAGCCGATGTCGTCGAAGTAGTCGACGTTGACCTTGTAGTACTCGGCCCACTGCTCCGGGGTGTCGTCCTCGTAGTAGATCGCCTCGACGGGACACACCGGCTCACAGGCGCCACAGTCAACACACTCGTCGGGGTGGATGTAGAGCATCCGCTTGCCCTCGTAGATGCAGTCCACGGGACACTCGTCGACGCAAGCCAGGTCGAGGACGTCGACGCAGGGCTGCGCGATGATGTACGTCACTGCGATCCTCCTCGTCCGGCGCTGCGGCGCGCCGGCTTCTCACCCTGTTCACCCAGGCGTCAGCGCCGTGGGTACGTTGACAGGATCCGAGCCTATCTCCCAGGTGGCCGAACGGACGGGACAGGCGGCGAATGAAGGAGACAGGCGGCAGGCACGTGGTGCGTATCGCCGCTGACGACGTCGGGCGCCGCGTGACCGTCCGGCGGCGCACGCCGAGCGGTTCCGCCACCGACGTGGTCGGCGATCTCAGGGAATGGACCGACGACCACCTCGTCGTCCGCGACCGCGACGACACCGACCACGAGCTGGCGCGCCGCGACCTGATCGCCGGTCACCTCGTCGCCTCCCGTCCGGCGCCGCCCCGCGCCGCGACCCTCGAACGGGTCACCGCCGCCGGCTGGCCGGCAGTCGAGACCGAGCCGCTCGGCCAGTGGCTGCTCCGCGCGGCCGGCGGGTTCACCGGCCGGGCCAACTCGGCGCTCGCCCTTGGCGACCCCGGGGTCCCGTTCGACGAAGCCGTCCGCCGCGTGCGCGCCTGGTACGCCGACCGCGACCTGCCCGCCCGCGCGGCGGTCGTGTCCCCGTCGGCGGAGGACGACGCGTTCGCCGTCCGCGGCTGGGTCACGTCGCCCGCGGTGCTCGTCCAGACCGCGGACGTCGACGACGTCTCGGCGCGGCTGCGGACGGAGGGTGACGGCGTCGACGTGCACGACGCGCCGTCGGCGGCCTGGCTCGCGAGGTACACGGCCAGGGGCGAGGTCACCGAGACCGGGCGCCGCGTCCTCACCGGCGGTGCCACCGTCGGCTTCGCCCAGGCCGGCGACGAGCCGGCTGCCATCGGCCGGGGCGTGGTCACCGGCGAGTGGCTCGGCCTGTCTGCCATCGAGGTCGCGCCGACCGCCCGTCGCCGCGGGCTCGGCACCGCCGTCACCGCGGCCCTGCTCCGCTGGGGCGGCGCGCACGGCGCGACGCGGGCGTACCTCCAGGTGCAGACCGACAACACCGAGGCGAAGGCGCTCTACGACGCGCTCGGCTTCCGCACCCACCACCGCTACCGCTACCGCACGCCGACCGCGCCGGACTCCTGACCGCGGCGCCCGAACCCGTCCATGTTCACTGGGTGATCAGGGGGGCGGGGCGTGGGTGCCGCGGCGGACGAGTTCCGGGGTGAGCACCTCCCGGCGGGCTGGTCGGCGATCCGGTCGCCGGGGGGAAGCCATGCGCTCGACGAGCAGGTCGACGGCGTGCCGTGCCATCGCGGCCAGGTCGGTGCGGACGGTGGTCAGGTCGAAGACCTCCCAGCTCGCCATCGGGATGTCGTCGAAGCCCACCACCGTCAGGTCCGCGGGGATGCGCACGCCCGCGGCCCTCGCCGCGTTGCGGACGCCGAACGCGATGACGTCGTTGCCGCAGAAGACCGCGGTGGGCCGCGGCCGCTCGGCCAGCAGTGAGGTCAGGGCGCGACGCCCCTCGTCGGCATCGAACGCGACCCGCCGCACCAGGCGTCCAGGCAGGGCCACGCCGAGGTCGCCGAGACGGTCGCGGAAGCCCCACTCCCGCTCGTGTCCGGTGCTCGTCGCGTCAGGCCCGAGGACGGCGCCGACGTGGCGGTGGCCGAGCTCGGCGAGCAGGTCGGCGACGGACGCGGCACCGGCACGGTTGTCGACGACGCAGCTGTCGGCGTCGACGCCGTCGACGACGCGGTTGACCAGGACGTACGGCAGGCCGCGGCGATGTAGCTCGACGGGCAGCGCACTCGTACGTTCCGCGGTCGTGAGGACGACGCCGTCGAGCGAGCCGTCGACGAGCGGTTCGAGCTCCACCGGGGCGTCACCGCGGTCGGTGACGAGGATCGTGCGGTACCCCGCGGCCGCGAGGCCGTCGCTGAGCGGGCCGATGAGGGCCGGGTAGAACGGGTTGCCGAGCTCCGCGCTGACGATCCCGACCCGTCCCGCGCTGCGCGTCGACAGGGCGCGTCCCGCCTGGCTCGGGACGTAGCCGAGCGCACGGGCCGCCTCGCGCACCGTGTGCCGGGTGGCCTCCGAGACGCCACGCTGGTCGCGCAGCGCCCGCGAGACGGTCGGCTGCGACACCCCGGCGAGGCGGGCGACGTCGTGACTGGTGACCGGCATTCGGCGACGGCCTCCCGCATACGCATGACGGCGGACGGACGGCGCCGACCGTAGCAGAGCGGACGCTTGACATGCATACGTATGCGGGCGAGCGTCTGACGCGACGAGAACCCCCACGCGTCGAGGAGTGCCCATGCCCACCGTCCTCAAGAGCGGCCAGTCGGCGGAGGCGGCCGCGTCGGTGTCCGCCTCCGTCAGCGAGACCGTCGCCTCGGTCATCGCCGACATCCGCGCCCGCGGCGACGAGGCCGTCCGCGCGTACTCGGAGAAGTTCGACGGCTGGTCGCCCGAGCGCTTCCTCCTCGACGCGGCCGACATCGAGCGCATCGTCGCCGGCGTGCCCGACCAGGTACTCGACGACATCAGGACCGTCCAGGCGAACGTGCGGACGTTCGCGCAGCACCAGCGCGATGCCCTGCGCGACGTCGAGGTCGAGACGCAGCCCGGTGTGTTCCTCGGCCAGCGCTCGATCCCGGTGGCCGCGGCCGGCGCGTACGTGCCCGGCGGCCGGTACCCGCTCGTCGCGTCGGCGCACATGACCGTCGTGACCGCCAAGGTCGCGGGCGTCGAGCGGGTCACCGCGTGCACGCCGCCCATCCGTGGCGAGGTACCGCCCGCGACGGTCGCGGCCATGCATCTCGCGGGCGCGGACCAGATCTACCTGCTCGGCGGTGTGCAGGCGGTGGCGGCGCTCGCGCTCGGCACCGAGACCATCGGCCGCGTCGACATCCTCGCCGGACCGGGCAACGCGTACGTCGCCGAGGCCAAGCGCCAGCTGTACGGCGAGGTCGGCATCGACCTGCTCGCCGGTCCGACCGAGATCCTGGTCGTCGCCGACGAGCACGCCGACCCGTTCGTCGTCGCCGTCGACCTGCTGAGCCAGGCCGAGCACGGCCCCGACTCCCCCGCGATCCTCGTCACGACGTCCGAGGCGAGCGCCCGCACGGTGATGGCGCACATCGACGTGCTGCTGCCCGGCATGCCGACCCGCGACCTCGCCGGCGCGGCCTGGCGCGACCACGGGCAGGTGATCGTCGTCGACGACCTCGCCGAGGCGTACGAGGTCGCCGACGTCATCGCGAGCGAGCACGTGCAGATCCTCACCGAGAACCCGCGCGAGGCGCTGGAGCGCATGCGCAACTACGGCGCCCTGTTCCTCGGCGAGGGCACATGCGTCTCGTACGGCGACAAGGTGATCGGCACCAACCACGTGCTCCCGACGCGCAAGGCCGCGCGCTACACCGGCGGCCTCTGGGTCGGCAAGTACCTGAAGACCGTGACCTACCAGGAGGTCCGCGACCGCGAGGTGAGCGCCGCACTCGGCGAGCTCTGCGGCCGCGCGAGCCGCGTCGAGCTGTTCGAGGGCCACGCCCGTTCGGGCGACGTCCGCGCCGCGAAGTACGCCGGCGCCCCCCTGCCCTGGGCCCCGGACGCCTACGCCTGACGCAGCAGCCGGAACCCGTGAGGGGCACTCTCACCGCGTCAGGGAACCCGTGGACGGCACCCTCACCGTGTCCCGGCACGGTGAGGGTGCCCCTCACGGGCGACCCCGCACGGTGAACGGCACCCTCACGGGCGACCCGGCACGGTGAGGTCCCCCTCACGGGTCCCCCGCCGAGGCAGTCATTCGCCTGGAGCGAGGGAGCGCAGCAGCAACGCGCAGAGGAGGCGTTCGTCGGGGTCGTCGAGGTCGATGCCAGCTAGCTCACCGACGCGGCGCAGGCGGTAGCGCAGGGTGGTGCGGTGCAGGCCGAGCTCGCCGGCGGCGCGGGAGACGTTGCCGTGGGCCTCGAGGTACGCGGCGAGCGTCCGGGTGTACGTCGTCGCGTGCGCCTCGTCGTACGCCCGCAGCACGTCGATCTTGTCGAAGCGCTCACCCGCGTCACGCTCGCGCACCGCGGCGACGAGGCGGTCGAGGACGAGCTGCGGCGCGGCGGCCTGCGTCGTCAGCACCCGGGCCTCGCCCGGCGCGCGGCGCTCGAGGGCGTGCAGCACACGCTCGGCCTGCGCGCGCAGGTCGACGACCGCCTCCAGCCGGGCGTTCTGCTCACTGACCGCGACGTGGACCGCGCGACCGAGCACGCGGCCGCTGTTGCGCAGCAGGCCCTCGGCGAGCGAGTCGACAGGCTCGGCGGCCTGGCCGTCCGACAGCGCGACGAGGCAGTACGCCGTGCCGCCGATCGACGTGGTCGCCGCCCGCCACCGGTACGCCTGGCAGTACAGCGCGATGCAGTCGACGAGGCGGCCGCGGGGCGCGGGGTCGGACATCGCGCCGTCCGCCGGACGGACGGCGAGCACGACGTACGCCGTCGCGGGCACCAGCTCGAGCTCCTCCACCAGCGAGCTCGTCGGCGCCTCGCCGTCGAGCAGCATCATGCGCAGCGACCGCGCCCGCCCCGACCGTTCCGCGAGCTGGCTCTCCTGGTGCCGACGCAGGTGCGGGCTCGCGATCCGCGCCGCGTCCCCGATCCTCGTCGCGACGTCGGCGGGCAGCGGCGCGGCGGCCTCGGCGACCCAGAGGATGCCCAGCAGCTGCCCCTCCTCCCTGATCGCGCACAGCAGCCGGCGGCGCGCCTGCCACGGGCCGTCGGACAGGTCGACGACGTCGCCGGACGTGAGCAGGGTGTCGAGCGCGCCCACCGCCTCGAGGTGGCCGAGCCACTCCAGCGGCATGCGGCGGCCGAGGATCGCGGCGTCGCGACCGTGGTCGACGGTGCCGGTGAACGTCGAGTAGCCGAGCACCTCGAACCTGGCGTCCTCGATGATGACGGGTCCGCCGAGCATGTCCGCGAACGCGTCGGCGAGGCGCGGCAGGTCGCCGGGCGGAACGCTGCCGAGGTCACCCTGGTCGACGTCGCGGGCGCCGGACACGAGCTGCCGCACGGCGTCGACGACGGTCAGCCAGTCCGCGTCGGGCGCGCGCCGCCAGACCGCGATCTCGAGCTTCACCGCCAGCGCGGCGACGTCGTCACCGATCTCGACGGGAGGCAGGACCACGCCGGCGGCCGACCGCGAGTCGACGTCGTGCAGCAGCTCGTGGACGTCGGCTCCGGCGCGTCCGGCCGCGACGACGAGGCATCCCGCCGCCGACCGGCCGCCCGGTTCGTCCAGCACGACCCCGGTGACGCGGCGCGCGGCCACGCCACCGTCGGTCACCTGCTCCATCAGGTTGCGGCCGACCCGCGCGGCGATCTCGCCCACGCTGAGCCCTGGCATGCGGCCAGTATGCCGAACGTGCGGCTCAGCGCACCGGGTCGGCGACTCCCCCGCGCTGCGACTCGATCTCGCGTTCGAGCCGCTCCAGGCTCCTGCCCTTGGTCTCGAAGCCGAGCGTGACGAACATGACCGCCGACAGCAGGTACCAGGCGCCGAAGTAGCAGAACGCCGGCAGCAGGTCCTGTGTCGACGCCTCCGGCTTGACGACGTTGGTCGACCCGAGGATCAGCGCGAGCCCGAGCGGTCCGATCACCTTGCCGATCCCGCCCAGCCCGTACGCGAACCCCATGCCGGTGGTGCGCAGCGCGCCCGGCCAGACCTCGGCCGAGTACGGACCGACGATGGCGAACCCGCCCTCGCCGAAGAAGTACGCGACGATCATCAGCAGGAAGAAGACCGAGAGACCACCGAGCAGCAGGTCGCCGGAGAACGCCGCGAACACGAGCACGACGGCCGCCGCGGCGCCGCACAGCGCGCCGGTCCCCTTGCGGCCGAGCCGTTCCGACAGCCACGCCAGGGAGAGGCGGCCGGCGAGCGCGCCGAGCGTCACGAACACCATGAGGAAGCCCGACTGCTCCGGCCGCAGGTGGAGCACCTGGACGAGCAGCGTCGGGGTCCACAGCGTCAGGCCGTAGTAGCCCGTCTGCGTCCCGAGGTTGCTCACGCACGAGACGACGAGGCTGCGCGGGTACCTGAGGAGCGACGAGATCCGCGGCGTCGCACGCGCCTCGTCGGACAGCTCGGGAGCGCCGTCCGGCAGCTGCTCCGGGTCGACGCGCAGCGCCCACGCGACGGACGCGCGCGCCTTGTCGACCTCGCCGCGGCGCAGCAGCCAGCGCGGTGACTCGGGGATCCACCACCGCATCGCGAAGACCACCAGGCTCATCGCGACGCAGATCACGAGCACGCCGCGCCACCCCACCAGCGGGGCGACGAGCCAGGTCAGCAGCGAGCCGACCAGGAACCCCAGCGGCACCGCGGCGGTGACGAACCCGGTGACCCGTCCCCGCTTGGCGATCGGCATGAACTCCTGCACGAGCGGGAGGTCGACGACGTACAGGCCGCCGGCGCCGAAGCCGATGAGCACGCGGAAGAACGTCAGGTAGATCCAGCCGACGTCGGCGCTCTCCGGCGTGAAGACGAGCGCGGCCGTCCCGATGGTGAACGTGCCGATCGTCATCAGGAAGACGCGGCGCCGGCCGATCCTGTCGGCCAGGTGTCCGAAGAAGATCGCGCCGAAGATCGTGCCGACGCCGGACGACAGCAGGATCACCGACGACATGCCGAGCGTCAGCGACCACGGCTGGGACACGAAGGTGAGGATGAACGCGATCAGGAAGATGTCGAGGAACTCCAGGCACACCGCGAAGGTCGCGAGGAAGATCAGCCGTGCCTGGTTACGGGTCAGCCTGGCCTGTCGGTCCAACGCGTCGAGCATGGGGACTCCTTCGTCACTGCGCTTGCCGTCAGTCGGCGGTCCATCCGCCGTCGATGACCATCGACGAGCCGGTCATGAGCGTCGAGGCGTCGCCCGCGAGGAACACCACCGCGCCCATCAGGTCCTCGAGCTCGCCGAGCCGGCCGAGTTTGATCCGGGAGAGCACGTCGGCGCGGAAGGCCTCGTCCTCGAAGAACGGTCGCGTCAGCGGCGTCTCGATGAACGTGGGGGCGATCGTGTTCACGCGGACGCCGTACGGGGCGAGGTCGATCGCCATGGCCTTCGTGAGGCCCTCGAGCGCCCACTTCGTCGCGCAGTAGACGGTGCGCCTGGCGCCGCCGACGTGGCCCATCTGCGACGAGACCTGGATGATCGAGCCCGGCCTCGACTCGGCGACGAGCCGGCCGGCGACGTACTGCGAGACGAAGAACGCGGCGCGCAGGTTGAGGTCGACGACCGCGTCGAAGTCGTCCTCGGTCACCCGCAGGAACTCCGCCGGACGGTTGGAGCCCGCGCTGTTGACGAGCACGTCGCAGGCCGGCAGGGCGTCGAGCCGCTCCCGGCAGGCCGCGGTGTCCTGGATGTCCAGGACGAGCGTCTCCGCCGAACCACCCGCCGCGGCGATCGCGTCGCGCGTGGCGTCGAGCGTGGTCGCCGTCCTGCCGCCGAGCACGACGTGCGCGCCGGCCGCGGCCAGCGCCGCGGCGGCCGCCCGGCCGATGCCGCGGCCCGCGCCGGTGACGAGTGCACGCCTGCCGGTCAGCGCGAACGACGGCGTCACCGGCAGCACCACCGGGTCGGTGCCAGGGCTCGTCATCGGGTTCCTCCTCGTGGTCTCGGCCACGCGGGCACACCCTAGGGATGCGCTGATCAATGAGCCATTCCCGGGATGACCGGCCTTCGGACGCTCGCGGTGGTTCCCGAACGGCTGCCGGGTTCTCTGCCGAGCCCCCTTGACCCCGGCTCGGGGGTCTGCGGGGCGGTTTCGGGCAGG
>WHST01000151.1 GCA_009379955.1 Streptosporangiales bacterium
ACCGCTTCGAACGCCGGCCAGCACGGTCGGTACCACGGTCGAGTTCGGACATGATCAGATCCTCCGGGAGAGGTCGGAGAACCCGTCGGATGTTGTCTGATAGACACGCCGATCTGCGTCACGAAGTCAGGCGCAAAACACTCATGCGTGGTCACCCGGGCGGTCAAGCCCGACGAGTGACACCACGAGCCGGACGTCACCCCCGGCTTTGTTCCTCATCCCTGCCGTGGGGGGATCGTGGGTGGTCTCGGGCCGCGGTCCTTCGCCGGTCGTGTGGCCCGCTCGAACCACCCCGGCCAGAGGCGACGTGCGACGTCGGCCTGGAGACGTCCGCCCATGTGCATCGACCTCCACACCCCGCGGTAACCCGGCAAGATGCCGGCCGCGATGACGATATGGCCGGCGATGAGCGGAGTCACGCCGTACGTCGACCACTTGTGTAGATGAACCAGGACGGCGAATACCGGACCGCCGGACAGCCAGGCCATCCCCACACCGCTGAGGATCAGGACGGACAGTCCGAACATCAACGCTATGTTGAGGATCCGCTGACCCGGATCGAAATGGCCTTCGTGCCGGGCGAACCGGCCGGTCAACACGGCCAGGGGCCAACGCGCGAGCCAGCGCCTGTCAGACCTGTCGACCCGCAGCGTTTCGGTGACGAACGTCCGTACCGCTCGTCTGCCGAGGAGCAGCCCCAGCAACGAGAACCCGGCGAGGATCCAGCCGACATTGGTATGGAGCGTGGTGTCGGGCGTAAGGAAGATCTGGGCGAGCGGGCTCGGTTGCCCCTCACGTCCGAGCGTCACCCACCACCCGGTGCCGAGGAGTATCAGGACGGCCAGGTAGGTACCGGCGTGGAACCACCGCGTCGGCCGGTTGTACCGCTGGATCCTGTCCTGTCCGACGGACACCTGTGCGTGTCCCGCCTTCTTGACGGACATCAGTAGCCGTAGTCCGTCCCACCGTCGCCAGTGCTGCTGCTTGGCGCGCCACCGTCAGTGACATTCACCTCGATCTCGGCCTTGTCGCCCGCCGGCGAGTGATCGGCGTGCTGCTTCGTGACGTTGATCGTGTGCTCGCCCTTGGAAACACCCTTGATCACGAATGAGCTCTTGGTGACGACGGTGTAGTCGGTCTCCTTGCCATCGATGAAGATGTGGACGTGGTCCTTGCCCGTATCCGTGGCCCCGATGTCACCGGCGTCGAACTTCAGCGTGAAGGGTTGTTGGACCGATGCGCCGTCCTTGGGCGATGTGATCGTGAGCTTTCCGGCGTCATCGCCACTGCCTCCGGTCCCGCCAGAGCTGCCGCATGCGGCGACGAGAACCACGACCGCGGCCATCGCACCGAACATCGATACCCGTCTCTTCATGAACTGCTCCTCGTCAACGCCGTGGACTCCGCGGCAACTGCCTTGTCCAGCCCGCGGTACCGCTCCTGTGCGGTATTACGTAGATAGCCATGACGATGGTTCAATCCTGGCCGGCGATCGGTGCGGTAGCCAGCGGACGTGTGGGTTCGAGACGGAGGCGGTCACCAGTGCCGATGATGCGCGCAGTGGAGCGGTCCGTCTGTCGCAGTGCGGGTTGGGGCTGGCTCGCCAGCAGGGTCATCCTGCCGCGAGCGTTGGCAGGCGTACGGCCCGCGGGAGATGTCCTGGAGATGGGCTGCGGCGGTGGCGCGATGGCGGCTGAGATGCTCGCCGCTGATCCGGCAATCACGCTCACCGCCCTCGACATCGACCCGTCGATGGTCGACGCCACCATGCGCCGGCTCGGGCCGTACGGGCACCGGGCACGCGCGATAGAGGCCGACTGCGCCGACCTGCCGTTCGAGGCAGGGTCCTTCGACACTGTCGTCTCCTTCCTGATGCTGCACCACGTCGGCCGATGGGAAGACGCCCTGGGTGAGGTGGTCCGCGTACTGCGTCCCGGCGGACTCCTCGCCGGATGCGACGCGCTCGACACCAGGGTGGCCCGCTGGTTCCACCAGGCGCAGGGGGCACGGTTCAGGTCGGCAGGACACGCGGAACTGCGACGCCGACTCGAATCGCTCCCCCTGGAACGGATCGCGATACGCACTCACCTCGGCGGAGTCATCGCCACGTTCAGTGCTCGACGCGCCCCGGGAACCGGTAGGTAGCCAGCACGGCCCCCATGCGCCGGCCTGAACCCCAAGGGCCAAGACGGCGTAATAGACGATGTGGGAACAGCTAGGAGCTACGACGACGAGCTCTTGGGGATGCTTTACCAAAAGTACTATGCCGCGCTTCTCCATTACGCATTGCGCCTTTCTGACGGCGATCGGCAGCATGCGGAGGACGTCACCCAGGAAGCCTTGTTCCGCGCGTGGCAGCATGCCGACGCGCTGGAGGCGGACGAGGCTCTCCGGTGGCTCTACACGGTCGCCCGCAATGTCGCTATCTCCATGCTCCACCGCGGGCGGCGACACCGGATCATCGAGGTGGAGTTCGATCAAGACGGGACCAACACATCCGACGACGAGCTCGAGCGGGTCCTGGAGTCGTGGCAGGTGATCGAGGCCCTGAAGACGCTCACCGACAACCATCGCGCGGTCCTGGTCGAGTTGTTCTACCGGCGGCGGTCGATGGTGGAGGCGGCCGAGGTCCTGAAGGTGCCGGTCGGGACGGTGAAGTCCCGCAGCCACTACGCGCTTCGCGCCCTGCGTGACGCACTGAGCGAGCGAGGAGTGATCACACCATGAGCTGCGCGGCTTCCGTGACGCTTGGCGCGTACATACTCGGTGCGGTGGGCGGCGAGGAGAGGCGCGCCATCGAGGAGCATCTCGAGACCTGCCAGACGTGCAAGAAGGACCTGCTCAACCTCGCTCCTCTGCCCGGCCTGCTGAGCCGCGTATCGGTGGAGGACGTGACCGAACCCCGGCCGGTACCGGCGGTGCCTCGCCCACGTCCGCGGCGAAGGCTCCGAACCTGGGCGCGCCGGTTGGCGCTCGGCTTCGCCTCGCTCGTCATGTTCGCCGCCGGAGGACTCGCGGGGGGGTTGGTCACCGCCGGTCCCGGGCCGACCGAACCCCGCCCGGCGCACATCGTCTGGACCGGCGCCGATCAGGCCGGCCGCCTTCAGGGGTCCGCCGCGCTCACCCCGCACGCTTGGGGAACCGAGATCGGCCTGCGGCTGCGGCAGGCGAGGCTACGCGCCGAGTGCACGATGGTCGTCAACGCTCGCGGCGGCAGCCGCGACGTCGCCGGTTCATGGGTGATCACCTCCTATCCCGCTGGTGAGATCACTGTGGCGACGTCGACCCGCCTGCGTGACATCGCGTCGCTGGAGATCTACACCAAGGCGGGACAGCGGCTGCTCCGTCTGACCGGCGATACGCGCTCTCCTTCGATTACCGCCACCCACAGCTGAGAACGTGGCACGCCCGGAAGGTTTCGATCAGCACTACCGCCAAGCTGCGCTCGGTGTACTGGCCAGGTTGCCGGCGTCGGAGTGGGGCACGAGCCCCGGTGACGTCGTGGCTGGTGCAGCCGCGGCGCATCGAGCGGCAGGTCGGTGCGCATGGTGCGAGAGACACGCCAGCCGACGATCATTCGGGAGAACACGTCGATCGCGGAGGCGACGTAGACGAACCCGGCCTCCAGCAGGCGACATGAGGTGAAGTCGACGACCCAACGTCGGTTCGGGGCGGTGGCGGTGAAGTCCCGCGCGACGAGGTCTGCCGCGCGTGCCGTGGAGGTGCTGGACTTCTTGCAGCCCAGCGGTTCTCGTCAGCCGCTCGACCGTGCATCGGGCCACCGGGACACCATCCTGGCGGCGCAGCCGGTGGTAGACCTTCCCGGCCACGTACGGGCCCCCGCGATGCCTCGTGGACACCGACGATCTCGGCCAGATCCAGCACCGTCCGCCGGAACTCGGTGGATAGCCACGCCTCCCGTACCACTCCTCCAAGATCAAGTGGCACAAGAAATCCAGCAACCCACCCTCCGAACAACCCAGGACACGCCAAGACCCTCCAACCCGGGGTGGTTCACCTCTGAGAAGCCCGGCGTGTCACCACCAACAGCCAGCAAACCTCATTGTTCAGTTGCCACCTCGCCTCCGGACTGATCCGCCGAGCCATCGGCGGCGTCTTCCGAGCCGCGCGGCAAGCCAGCGGTGACGCGTTGGTGCCTGATCGGATCAGGTAGCGACGAGTAGGCCGGTGGCGTACATGATCAGGAGGCCGGCGGCGAGCCCACCGGCGATGGCCGGGTCTATGATCTTGCCGGCGTGGTTGCGCAGGCTGGGCGCGATCTGGATGACGACCTGGACGATGGCGCCGACACCCACGCCGAACAGCAGAGACGCCAGCGCGGTGTTGTCGACGGCGGCGCCGACCACTGCACCGACGATCGCCGGCGCACCGGCGAGGAGGCCGAGGAAGAGGAGGCGGAGTAGGGAGGGTCGTTGCCGTGTCAGCGGCGCGACGACCGCGAGGCCCTCGGTGGTGTTGTGCAGAGCGAAGCCGACAACCAGCGCGGTTCCCAGGGCCAGTTCGCCGACGGCATATGCCGAGCCGATCGCCAGTCCCTCCCCGAGGTTGTGCAGTCCGATCCCGATGGCGATCATCAGCGCCAGCCGCCAGCCGTCCGGGCTGTCCCCGGCCCGTCTGCGGGACCGGCTCCGCAGGAAGCGGTCGACCGCGGTGAGGGCCAGGAACGCCAGCCCGGCGCCGAGGAGGACCAGCACTGGGCCACCGAAGGCGCCTCCGGACCGCTCGGCCAGTTCGAGCCCCTCGACGGCCGCGTCGACGGCGAGGAAGGCGAGCAGTCCGACGGTCAGCGCGAGCAGCACCCGAACCGCCGACCGGCCGGCCCTGCGCAGCGCGGGCAGGAACGCCATCCCGAGTGCCACCGGGATGATGCCGACGTAGGTTCCGAGCAGCACCATCAGCGCCAGCAGTCCGCCACCGGTGGCGGGAGTCTCCGCTGCGGCTGGGATCTCGTGCTCGACGACGGCACCGGAGGACGTCAGGACCGACACCAGATAGGGCTGGCCGTCCTGCCACGGATAGGCCAGGCGCACGGTGTCCGTGGCCAGCCGGCTCAGCGGTTCGGTGGAGCCGGTGAAGCCGACGTAGGTGTCGTTGACGGAGATCTGGGCGATCTGCACCGGATCCGGTCCGGTGTTGCGCACCACGAGCTCGATGACGCCGGGTGACAGCACGGTGCGCTCGACCGTCAGCCGCTCCACCGGTGGCCCGAGACGCTCGGGCAGGCTACGGCTACCGGCCAGGACGAGCGCGGTCATGGCGACCGCGACGGTCGCGAGGGTGGCGACCACGAGAATCCAGGCCGGGAGCTGCCCGCGGGTCCGCGCGGCGGTCACCCGGTCACCTCGAAGAAGCCCATCCAGCCGAGATCGGCGAACTCGGTCTTGTGCGCGTGGAACATGAACTTCCCAGGGTGGGGGAACCGCACCTCGCAGATGCCACGCTGCCCTTGCGCCTGGCTGACCGTGTCGGTGAACTCGCTGGGTTCCAGCCGGGTGCCGGTCGGGTAGTAGTCGAAGAAGTTCCCGTGCAGGTGGAAGCTGTTGATCGGGTCGTACTCCAAGACGTTGACCAGATAGATCCGCACCAGCTCACCGCGCTTCACCCGGACCGGTTCGTGCATGTAGTGGAACGGGATCCCGTTGACCGCGTAGAGCTGGTTGCCCTGGGCGTCGAAGGTGGTGTTGTAGCCGTGCATCACCATCACCAGCTCGTCGGCCCGCGGACGGGGCTGCGGTGGGTCGATGATGAACGTGCCGTACAGGCCGCGGGCGATGTGCTCGGCGAGCGGCCCCACGTGGCAGTGGTACAGGTGGAGCCCGAACGGTTCCGCGTCGAATTCGTAGACGAAGTCGCCGCCGGGTTCGATCACCCCCCGGCCGACTCCTGGGACCCCGTCCATCTCGGCGGGGTGGATACCGTGGAAGTGCATCGTGTGTGGATGGGCGGAGGCGTTGACGATGCGCACCCGCAGTCGGTCGCCGGCCCGGCAGCGCAATGTCGGACCCGGCACCCGCCCGTTGAACGTCCATGCCGGGAACACCAGGCCGGGTGCGACCTCGATCTCGCGGTCCCTCGCGACGATCTCCCACTCACGCAACACGCGGCCATCCGCCAGCTTCGAGACCTTGCCGTAGTCGAAGTCCCGCAGGATCTTGCCCGGGTGGAACCCGTTGGCCGCGTGATCGACGCTGCCACCGCGGAAGGCCGGACCGTTCACTCCGCCACCATGAGCCGACGGGGTGTCATCGCCCGTATGTGGCGCAGGGCTCGGGTCCTCGCCCCGCGATCGCGCGGCCAGTGGTTGCGTGGGTATCGCGCCGAGAGCAACCCCAGCCCCGCCCAGCAGAAATCCCCGCCGAGACGCCCCGGGCATCAGGCGATCTCGCCATGGACGAGATCGGCCAGCATCGGCCCGAGCGCATGCTTGCGCGCGCCGACCTTCACCCACACCGGCCCTCCGAAAGGTTCGCGGCTCATCACCTCGAGCACCGCACCCGGTCGGATCCCCCGCTCGGCCAGGTACCGCAGAGCGTCGCTGTCGTCATCGGCGACCCGCTGCACCCGGAACCGGCTGCCCACCGCCACGCCGCTCAGCGGAGTGGCCCATGCCTCGACGTGCTGGCCGCTGCGTGGCGGGATCGGGTCGCCGTGCGGATCGTGCGTGGGATGTCCGAGCACACTGTCGATCCGGTCCTCAAGCCGCTCGCTGATCGCATGCTCCAGCACATCGGCCTCCGCATGGACCTCGTCCCAGGCCAGCCCCAGAACCTGCACGAGAAAGGTCTCGACCAGCCGGTGCCTGCGCGTCACCCCCGTGGCATGCCGTTCACCATGTGCCGTCAGCGTGACGGCATGGCCCGCGGAGCGGACGACCAGCTGGCTCGCCTCCAGCCGCTTCAACATCGCGGACACCGTCGGCGGAGCGACCCACAGCTGCTCGGCGAGCGCGGACGTGGTCACCGGCAGCTTGCGCCCGGCGAGTTTGAAGATCGTCCTGAGGTAGTCCTCGACCGCCGCGGTATGCGAGATCTCGCAACAACGGACCGGTCGAGCAGTTTGAGCCATCACACCACGATGTTAGCTTAATCTAACAACGATGAGCTGACCTGATGGAACTGGCGCGACGCGATCGAGTGACCGCGCCTGGATCTGAGACTTCGCGTCCACATCCACGCACAGCCCACAGGGCGCGTTCGGGTGGGTCGAGGTAGAGCCGACGACGTCGTAGAGTTTGTCCACGAAGTGCGGGTCGGTGGACGGCTTCCAGTGGTCGATCTTGTGCGGTTGGAGCTCGAATGCCCGTCAGATCCGCGACACCGCAGTTCGGCTCGGCCCGGCATGTGTGGCTATCATCCGCGTCGACCAGTGTGTCCCGTCGTCAGGCGGGGCCTGCTCCAAGGTGGCGGTCACGACCTGCTCGACCTGGGCGTCGGTGACCGTATGCGGCCGACCGGGCGCGGCTCGTCGGGCAACCCGGCCAGCCGGTCGGCGACGAACCGGGCCCGCCACTTGCCCACCATCTGCGCGGTCACCGAGAATCGAGCCGCTACCGCCTTGTTCGTCGCATCCTTCCGCGCACGCCAGCACGATCTTGGCGCGCAGCGCTAACGCTTGCGCACTCGTCGGTGCCGCGCGCACTGGTGCAGCGTCTCCCGTTCGTCCTCGCTGAGCACCAACTCCGCGGTCGGTCGAACCCGTCCTTGCTATCGACGAGGACGACCAGAATTTCTCTTGTGAATTAGCGACTCAGGAACACTTGGAGCTCGGCCATGGTGAGGTAGCCGCCGGGTCCCTCTATCCGGGAGCCGGACGAGCGGTGCCGCAGCCTGGCTGGCACGCGATTAGCTTCTGACGGTCGCCGCCGACAATCCGGGCTGCACCTGCTACGGTGGCAGACATCCACACGGGAGCCCGTTGCATCGGGCTGAGATGGGGCTGAAGCCGCCCTGACCGTCGAACCTGCTCCGGATAATGCCGGCGAAGGAAGTGAACGAACGTTTGCCACGCGTACACTTGATCACCGATTTCCCCACACTCGATCTGACCGCGCTCAACCAGGTCGTCGCGGTCGCCGGCACGGGAGTGGACGCGATCCAGGTCCGTGCCAAGCACGCGACCGATCGGGAGGTCGTCGCCTGGACACGCGCGGTCGTCGCGGCGGTGCGCCCTCTCGGGGCGCGGGTCCTGGTCAACGACCGGCTCGACGTCGCGCTCGCGGCGGGCGCCGACGGCGTCCACCTGGGACTGGACGACCTGCCCGTCGCTGCCGCCCGGGCACTCACCCCCGAGGGTTTCCTCATCGGGGCCACCTGCCGCGGGCACGAGCACGCGGTCCGAGCCAGGGCGGACGGCGCGGACTATGCCGGTGTGGGCCCGGTTCATGCCTCCACCACCAAGGACAGCCTGCCGGACCCGATCGGTCTGGACGCTCTTCGTGCGGCTGCCCGGGTGCTGCCCGCCATCGCCATCGGCGGGATAACCGCCGCTCGAGTGCCTGCGGTCATGCGGGCCGGTGCCCACGGAGTCGCCGTCGTCGCTGCGGTGTGGCGCGCGCAGGACCCACCGGGGGAAGCGAAGCGGATCGTCGACCTGGTCCGCGCCGCGTGAGCGGGCGCATCGCGGTACCGCGCGGTCTCGATGTGGTCGTCGTCGGGGGCGGCATCATTGGCCTGGCCTGCGCCGACGAGCTGATCCGAGCCGGTCACGACGTGCGCGTCTGCGACCCGGCGCCGGCCGGAGGTGCGACGTACGCTGCGGCCGGGATGCTCGCCCCCGCCGGCGAGGCCTGGTTCGGCGAAGAGCCGTTGTTCCGCCTGGGCCAGGAGTCGCTCGCCCGCTGGCCCGGGTTCGCCGCGTCCCTGGAGCAGCGCTCCGGCGTTCAGGTCGATCTGCGTACGACCGGGACGTTGCTCGTGGCCGGTGACTGTGACGACCTCGCGGAAGTACGCCGGACGTATGCCCTGCTCGACCGGGTCGGGGTCCGGGCCGAGGAGCTCGACCGGCGGAGCGTGCGATCCGCAGAGCCTACGGTCACCTCACGGGTGGCCGGAGGGGCCTTCCTCCCCGACGACCACCAGGTCAATCCGCGGCGGGTCGCCGAGGCGCTGCTGGAGGTGCTCGGCGACCGGGTCGTCCGGATGCACGCCGAGCCCGTCGACGACGGTGTGGTCCTGAGCGACGGGACCCGGCTGCGAGCGGACGTCGTGGTCCTGGCCACCGGGGCCGTCGGCATGCCGCGAGTGCGTCCCGTGCGCGGCGAGGTCGTGCGCGTGCGGACCCCTCACGCCCCGACCCGCGTGCTGCGCGCGCGTCTGCACGGGGAGCGGGTGTACGTTGTGCCGCGGCGCAGCGGTGAGGTCGTGATCGGGGCGACCGAGGAGGAGCATGGCGCCGCCGACGAGGCGCCGCTGCCGACCGTTGGAGGCGTCACCCGGCTGCTGGAGACCGCGCGGGCGCTTGTACCAGGCCTCGACACCGCCGAGCTGCTGGAGGTCGTCGCCCGGGACCGGCCGGGAAGTCCGGACAACGGCCCGCTCATCGGACCGGTCCCGGCCGCCGGCTCGACCCGCCGCCTGCTCGCGGGCGGCCACTACCGGGGTGGCGTGCTGCTGGCCCCGGTCACCGCGGCGGCGGTCCGCGCCCATATCGACGGGGCCGACGTACCCGACGTCGCCCGACCCTTCACCCCCGACCGTTTCGAGCCCAGAGAAGAGGACCCATGCAGGTGACCGTCAACGGACACTTCCGCGAGCTGCCCGAGGAGACCCGGCTCGCCGGCCTGGTGTCGGATCCGCGCGGGGTCGCCGTCGCCCTTAACGGTGCGGTGGTCCGCGCCGCCGACTGGCCCACGACCGTGCTGAGCGAGCATGACCGCATCGAGGTTGTCACCGCCCGGCAGGGCGGGTGAGGCTCCTGGAGGTCGCGGGTGTGCAGCTGACCAGCCGCCTGTGGCTGGGTACCGGCGGGCTGACCAGTGCGGAGATCGTCCGGCGGGTGGTCGAGGCTGCCGGGCCGGGTCTGGTGACGGTGTCGATGCGGCGTACCTCCGACCTGGGGGAGGGCGGGCTCCTGGCCACACTGCGTGAGCTGGGCGTACGGGTCCTGCCGAACACCGCCGGCTGCCTGAGCGCCCGGGAGGCGGTGCTGACCGCCGAGCTCGCCCGTGAGGCGCTCGGGACCGACTGGGTCAAGCTCGAGGTGATCGGTGACGAGGTGAGCCTGCTGCCCGACGTGGTCGAGCTGGTCGAGGCCGCAGCGACCCTGGTCGACCGCGGGTTCACGGTGCTGCCCTACACGACCGCCGACGCCGTGGTGGCGCAGCGTCTGGTCGACGTCGGCTGTGACGCGGTGATGCCGCTCGGCTCGCCGATCGGCTCCGGCCGGGGGGTCGCGGACCCGCATGCGCTCGCGGCGGTACGTGCGGCGGTGGCCGTGCCGGTCGTCCTCGACGCGGGCATCGGCACGGCCAGCGAAGCCGCGCAGGCGATGGAGCTGGGCTGTGACGCGGTGCTCGTGGCCACCGCGGTGACGCGGGCCGAGGACCCGGTGGCGATGGCCCAGGCGATGCGGCTCGCAGTAGACGCCGGTGTGCTCGCGCGGGCCGCCGGCCGGATCCCGCGGCGGGAGACCGCCCGGGCCTCCAGCCCGATGCGCGGCCGGGTCGAGGCCTGATGCTGCCTCGCCTGCTCGTGCTGACCGACCGCCGCCAGCTGCCGTCTGGCCGGACCGTCGCCGAGACCGTCGCCCGGTGCGCGGAGGCCGGTCTCACCGCCGTGGTGCTGCGTGAGCTGGACCTGACGGAGGCCCGGCGTGCCGGTCTCGCCGCCGACCTGGCGGAGCACGTCCGGGTCGTCTCGGCCCGCACCCTATTGACCCGGGCGGTCGGGATACACCTCGGCTCCCGGCAGCCACGGGGTGACGCGGGCAAGGCGCCGTTCCACGGCCGGTCGTGCCACGACGAGGCCGAGGTCGACCGGGCCGCCGCCGAAGGCACCTCCTACGTGACGATCTCACCGGTGGCCACGTCGGCTTCCAAACCCGGCTACGGCCCCGCGCTGGGCGTCGCCGAAGTACGGCGTGCCGTTGCGGCCGCGGCCGGCGTGCCGGTCTACGCCCTTGGCGGGGTGGACCCGGGCAACGCCGCCGGCCTGCGTGAGGCCGGTGCGCACGGGGTCGCCGTGATGGGCGCGGTGATGCGGACCCCCGACCCGGCCGCCATGGTGGCCCGGCTGCTCGAGGAGGTCTCATGAGCACCCCGCCCGTGGTGCTGAGCATCGCCGGGACCGACTCCGGTGGTGCGGCGGGTCTGGCTGCGGACCTGACCACGTTCACGGCACTGGGGGCGCACGGCGCCTGCGCGGTCACGGCGGTCACCGCACAGGACACCACGGGCGTGCATCGGGTCGTCCGGCTCGACCCCGACGACGTCCGCAACCAGATCCTCGCGGTGGTCGGCGACCTGCCGGTGGCCGCCGCCAAGACCGGGATGCTGGGCTCTGCGGAGGTCGCCCAGGTGGTCGCGGACCTGGTCGCCGGGACGGTCCCGCTGGTCGTGGATCCGGTGCTCGCAGCGACCTCCGGCGCGGTACTCGGTGACGACGCCCTGGTCGCGGCGTACCGCGAGGTACTGCTGCCCAGGGCCTCGGTCGTCACCCCCAACCTTGACGAGGCGGTCAGGCTGACCGGCCTGGACCGCGATCGGCCACCGACCGATATCGCGCGGGCCCTGCACGCGCTCGGTCCCGCCGTTGTGCTCACCGGTGGCGACCCGGTCGCCGCCCTGTGCCGCGACGTCGTCGTCGACCACGCCGGTGTGACGACCGTCCTGGAGCACCCTGCCCTCGCCACCGGCAACGACCACGGCACCGGCTGCACCCACAGCGCCGCGCTCGCCGTCCACCTCGCCCGCGGACTCGACCTGGAGTCCGCGGCCCGGCGAGCGCACGTCTTCGTGACCCGTGCGCTCGCCACCTCTGCGACCTGGCGCCTCGGCCGGGGCCGGGGCCCGATCGCCCACGTGCTCGTCCCCAAGGAACAGGAGTTCTGATGCACATCCATCCCTCGCACAGCACGGTCCACCGGCACGGTTCGCGTGACGACGTCGCGGTGCCATTCACCCGGGTCGCGCTCACCAACGGCGACACGTTCGACCGCTACGCGACCGCCGGGCCGGGCAGCGACCCCGAGGTCGGCTTGCCGCCGTTGCGGACCCCCTGGGTCGTCGAGCGCAACGACACCGAGGAATACGACGGGCGCGAGCCGCAGCTGCTCGACAACGGCAAGGGGGCCGTCCGTCGAGGCGGAGCCCGCGAGCAGTGGCGCGGACGACGGGCCCGTCCGCTCCGTTCGGTGCCGGGCAGCAACGTGACGCAGATGCACTACGCCAGGCAGGGCATCGTCACGCCCGAGATGGAGTACGTCGCAGTCCGCGAAGGGATGGATGTCGAGGTCGTCCGGACCGAGCTCGCCGCCGGGCGGGCGATCATCCCGGTGAACATCAACCACCCCGAGGCCGAGCCGATGATCATCGGTAAGCGGTTCCTGGTGAAGGTCAACGCGAACATCGGCAACTCCGCTGTCACCAGCTCGGTCGCCGAGGAAGTCGACAAGATGACCTGGGCGGTCACCTGGGGCGCCGACACGGTGATGGACCTGTCCACCGGTGACGACATCCACACCACCCGTGAGTGGATCATCCGGAACTCACCGGTGCCGATCGGCACGGTGCCGATCTACCAAGCCCTGGAGAAGGTCGACGGCGACGCCTCTGCGCTGACCTGGGAGGTGTTCCGCGACACCGTAGTCGAGCAGTGCGAGCAGGGGGTGGACTACATGACGATCCACGCCGGCGTGCTGCTGCGCTACGTCCCGCTCACCGCTGAGCGGATCACCGGCATCGTCTCGCGCGGCGGCTCGATCATGGCCGGCTGGTGTCTGGCCCACCACAAGGAGAACTTCCTCTACACGCACTTCAACGAGCTCTGCGAGATCTTCACCCGGTACGACGTGTCGTTCTCCCTCGGCGACGGGCTGCGACCTGGCTGCACCGCGGACGCGAACGACGAGGCGCAGCTCTCCGAGCTACGGACCCTTGCAGAGCTGACGAAGCGCGCCTGGGAGTACGACGTCCAGGTGATGGTCGAGGGACCCGGACACGTCCCGCTCAACCTCGTCGAGGAGAACGTCACCCTCCAGCAAGACTCGTGCCACGGCGCGCCGTTCTACACCCTCGGCCCACTGACGACCGACATCGCGCCCGGCTACGACCACATCACCTCCGCCATCGGGGCCGCGACCATTGCGATGCACGGTACGGCGATGCTCTGCTACGTGACCCCCAAGGAGCACCTCGGCCTGCCGAACCGCGACGACGTGAAGACCGGGGTGATCACCTACAAGCTCTCCGCCCATGCCGCCGACGTGGCCAAGGGACACCCGGGCGCCCGCGACTGGGACGACGAGCTGTCCAAGGCGCGCTTCGAGTTCCGTTGGCACGACCAGTTCGCTCTCTCCCTGGACCCGCACACGGCCGAGTTGTTCCACGACGAGACGCTGCCGGCCGAGGCTTCCAAGACCGCGCACTTCTGCTCGATGTGCGGCCCGAAGTTCTGCTCGATGCGGATCAGCCAGGACGTGCGGGACTATGCCGCGAAGCGCGGACTCGGGTCGGCGGCCGCTGTGGAGGCGGGGATGGCGGAGAAGGCCGCGCAGTTCGTCGAGCTCGGCGGCTCGGTGTACGTCGAGGGCTGAGCCGGTGCCCGGCGCAGCCGCCCTCCACTCGCTCACCATGACCGGAACCGGCCGGTACCCCCCCATCGGCGACCAGACGTCGGCCGCCGAGCGGGCGGCTGCGGTCGGCGCCTGGGCGTTCCCTGAGGAAGCGCGGAGCGCGTTCTACGACGTGGTGTCTGCCCGCCGGGACATCCGCAGGTTCCGCCCGGACACGGTCCCCGGTGAGACCCTCGACCGGGTGCTGGCCGCTGCCCATGCGGCCCCGTCCGTGGGGCACAGCCAGCCCTGACGGTTCGTCGTTGTCACCGAGGCCGGCACCCGCGACCAGGCGGCGCGTATGGCCGACAACGGTTGAAGCAGGCGCGAGTGCTGAGGCTTAGGGATGCGCTGATTTTCTGGTTCGTCCGGGGTGCCGTCTGGCTGGGTGCTGGGGATCGCGGAATGATGAGGTGTGCGCAGCGATCAGGCCAGTTTCACCGATGTCGAGTACGGCAACCGTCGACGGGTCTCCCGCCG
>WHST01000152.1 GCA_009379955.1 Streptosporangiales bacterium
CCGACTGGCACACCAACCGACACACCGGCAACCACGCCCACCGCAAAGCCCGACTCACCCACCAACTCACCACCCTCGGCTACACCGTCACCCTCACCCAGGCAGCCACCTGACAGCCATTTTCGAATGAACGTGATCAAACGGTGCGGGCGGCGAGCCTATTGACGATTCAGGGCCAGACGTCGCCAGAGCAACGCCTGCCACTGACAACCCCGCGGAAGTCCCCGGAACCGCAACCCGTGAGCGGCACCCTCACCGTGCCAGGACACGGTCGGGGTGCCCCTCACGGGTGTGGTCGCCCGGGGTCACTGCGGTTGACGACTCGCCAGAGCCCCACGGCCAGTGCCACCGTGGCGGCGGCGGCCGAGCCCGCGGGGGCCACCGCAATCGGTCTCGGTGTATCAGCGCCGGGATCTCGGGCCTCTTATGAGGGTCGACGTCCGGCAAACGAACGGGGACCGGTGGGTGAGCGCACAGGAGCTTGACCTCAGCAGGTCGTGGGGAGTCCTACGTCGTCACCACTGGGCGGTGGCGGCTCTGTTCATGGTGGGCATGCTCGCCGGGCTCGTCGCGGCCATCGTCTTCCCCGCGATGCCCGAGGGCAAGGCGCTCGTCGTCCTGCCGCCGCCGGTCGTCTCGAACGACGACTCGGAGGACGGGCCGACGCAGGACATCGAGACCCAGGTTCTCATCGCGAACAGCGGGCCGGTGCTGCAGAGCGCGGGACAGAACGTCGAGCCCGCGCTCGACGTGAAGACCATGAAGGAGCGGGTCAAGGTCATCGCGGTCACCCAGGACATTCTGGAGATCCGTGCCAAGGGGACGTCTCCCGAGCAGGCGACGACCCTCGCCAACGCCGTCGCCGACACGTACGTCTTCTACGTCACCGACAGCAACGCGCAGCTGCCCGGTGACCTGGGCAAGAAGATCGGCGCTCGGGTGCTCGAACGCGCGACGACGACGAGCGGTGGCGACCCCTACATCCACCTGGCGATCTTCGGCCTCCTCGGGGCGCTGGGCGGGGGCCTGATCGGGTCCGCCGTCATCCTCGCCGTGACCAGGGGAGACCGGCGTCTCCGGTCGCGCGACGAGATCGCGGACGCCCTGGGGATCCCGGTGGTCGCGTCCATCTCCTCCCACCGGCCGAAGGACGCGGGTGGCTGGGCCGACCTTCTCGACCGCTACGAGCCGACCGCCGTCGACGCCTGGAGCCTGCGCAAGACGTTCCACCATCTCGGTGTCGACGCGAGGAGCGACGACTCCGTCTCCATGACCGTGGTGTCGTTCGCCGACGACGCCGGCGCCCTCGCGATCGGGCCGCAGCTGGCGGCGTTCGCCTCGTCCATCGGCATCGACACCGACCTCGTGGTCGACTCGCGGCACGAGGCGGTCGCCACGCTTGTCGCTTACGACCCGACGGCGCGCGTGTCCGCCGACGACGCCGAATCGGCGGAGAGCGACGACGGTGTCGCCGACCTGTCCGAGGGGCAGGGTGACCCGGTTGCGCTGCGCGTCCTCGTGGTGGTGGTCGACCGTGGCGCCCCTCGGCTCGGCGACTCGACCCCGGCGCACCTGACGCTCGTCGCCGTCTCGGCCGGCAAGGCCACGGCCGAGGAGCTTGCCCGGGTCGCGGTGGCGACGGCCGACGACGGGCGCGCGATCGACGGCCTCGTGGTCGCCGACCCGGACCCGACGGACCGCACGACCGGAGGCGGACCGCAGGCGCGCCGGCGTACCAGGAGCATCGCGCCGACGCCGCTGTCCGGCACGGCGAGGGGGTCGAGACGATGAGCGGGTGCGTGGAACTATGAGCGAAGCGTGGCGGCAGGACCGCGTGGAAGCGTCGGTCGCCGACGACATCGACCTGCTCGGGACGGATCGCGACGAGCGCCCCGTCGACTTCCCCCCCGAGGGTCTGGTGACGCTCAGGTATCTGTGGGATGCCGTGCGGCGACACGTGAGGCTGTGGGGGACCCTGGCCATCGCCGGCATCGTGCTCGGGCTCGTCGTCCCCGTCGTCCTCCCCTCGAACAGCGAGGCGTCGGTGAAGCTGCTGCTCGTCCACGAGATCGGCGAGGACCCGCTCGCGGCCATGGCCACGGACACGAGCCTCGCGACCACGAGGTCGGTCGCGCAGCGCGTGGTGAGCCACCTCTCCCTTTCCGAGACGCCGGACGACCTGCTGAAGCAGTACACCGCGGCGTCCCTGACCGACCGGGTGCTCGAGATCTCCGTGACGGCGCCGTCGGACGCGGAGGCGAGGAACCTCGCGTCCACGGTCGCCCGGACGTTCCTGCGGTTCCGGATGGAACAGGTGCGCGCGGAGCAGGAGCCGGTGCGGCAGCAGCTGGCCTCCGTGCGGTCCAGGATCGAGTCGCTGGTGGAGCGTCGCAGGCACACCGCGGACGAGACCGGGGACCAGGGCGAAGGCACGGACGACCCCACCATGCAGCGTGCGCAGGACCAGGCGGCGCAGCTGGAGCAGAAGCTCGAGGACCAGGAGCTGTCGGCGTCACTCATGAGCAGCAGTCGCATTCTCGATCCCGCCGCGCCCGTCGAGACCTCGAAGGTGATGACGTTCGGTATCAACGTCCTCACCGGACTGGTCGGCGGTCTCGTCGTGGGTGTCGGTTTCGTGGTGGTCAGGGCGCTGGTCTCCGACCGCCTGTGGCGTCGCCGGCAGGTCGCGGATGCGCTCGGTGCCGCCGTGACGCTGAGCCTCGGCCGGATCGGCCGGGACGGGCGACGCGCGCTGCCGTGGTCGAAGCGCCGCACCGAGGTGGAGGATCTCGACCGGACCGTACGCCACCTCGGCCGACAGGTGTCGAGCTCGCCTGCCATCCCGGCCACGCTCGGCATCGTGGCCGTCGACGACGTCACCGCGTGCACCTCGGTCGTCCGGGCCCTCACGGCATCGTTCGCGGCGGACGGCGAGAACGTGCTCGTCGCCGATCTCACCCGTTCCGGTGTCCTCGCGAAGGGCTTCGACGTCACGGTGCCTGGCACGGTCACGTCGGAGAACGCGGACGACACCTCCGGGAGCGTCGCTGTCCACCTCCCGGACGAAGGTGCGGGTCCGCCCCTGGGTCGGCTGGACCCGACCCTGCTGTCCGACGACGCCGACCTCGAGGCCGCCTGGACGGACGCCGACGTCGTCCTCGTCCTGGCGGAGCTCTCGCCCGCACTGGGCGGCGACCATCTCGCGTCGTGGTGCTCCGACGTCGTCGCCGTGGTGACGGCGGGACGCTCGACGGCCACGAAGCTCTACGCGGCCGGGGAGATGGTGCGCCTCGCCGGCGTGCGCCTCGACTCCGCGATCATGCTCGGCACCGACTCCACCGACGAGACCATCGGTCTCCCGAGCGAGGCGAGCGTACGGAGCACCGGCGTGCTCAGCGGTTGACGGACGTCGTCACGTCCCTGGTCGCCCCCGGCAGAGGAGGTGAAGAAGCATGACCACGACAGCGCAGGCGCGGACGAGCGTCGGTGTCGCCGGCCGGATGGACCCGCACGATGCCGTCGACAGGACCGAGCGGTCCCGGCTCCGGCGTGTCCAGTTCGCCTGGGCCCTCATGGTGCTCAACGTCCTCACCTTCTACGGCGAGGCCGCCCGGCTGATCCCCCTTCCCGACGTCGTCGGGACGATGGTGACGCAGTCGGCACTCCTCGGTGCTCTGCTGCTCGCGCTGAGCGCCAACCGTCCCGCCGCCGTGCGACCGAACGTCTTCCTGCTCCTGCTCACGCTCGTCCCCATCCACGCGCTGCTGATCAGCCTCCACGCCGAGTTCCTGCTCGGTGCGGTGTTCCGCTCCGGGCGGCTGGCTCTCTTCGTCGTCGTGCTCTGGCTGCTCACGCCGTGGTGGGACCGCGAGGACCGGCTGCTCGTCCGCACCCACCTCGTCGTCCTGTGGCTGATCCTCGGCACGGTCGTCGTCGGCCTGCTCGTCGCCCCGAGTCTGGCCATGACCGACAACCGACTCGCCGGTGTCGTCTGGCCCATCCCGTGGACCCAGGTCGGGCACTACTCGGCGGTCGTCGCCGGACTGTCACTCGTCCTCTGGCTGTCCGGCCTGATGACGCGGTACGTCGCCTTGCTCTCGATCGGCATCGCGGTGCCGATGCTGATCCTGACCCATACCAGGACGGCTCTCGTCGCCTTCGTCGCGGGAATCGTCATCGCCGGTCTGAGTCTCTTCACCGCGCGTGCCCGGGTGCGCAAGGCCTTCGCGGCCGGGCTCGTCCTGCTGTCGTTCGGTGCGATCACCGTGTCGTCCCTGGTGGCGACCTGGCTCGCCCGCGGTCAGGACTCCGACGAGGTCGGCCAGCTCACCGGGCGCACCCAGGTCTGGGAGGCCATCCTCGCCGAACCGCGCACGATGCTCGAGACGATCGTCGGGACCGGCCTGTCGAACAAGTCGTTCAACGGCCTGCCCATCGACAGCAACTGGTTGGCGACGTACCACGACCTCGGACTGCTCGGCGTCTGCGTCAACGCGGCGCTGCTGCTCTTCGTCTTCGTCGTCGCGGCCCTGCGCACCAAGGGTCCGCGGCGGGCGCTCGCCCTCTTCCTCGTCACGTACTGCTTCGTCGCCTCGTTCACCGAGACCGGGCTGAGTGACGCCTCGCCCTACCTGCTGGAGCTCACCCTGGCCGCCTCCCTCGTGGTGTCTCCCGTCGCGCGGCACCTGCCATCGGTCCTGCGACAGCGCCAGCTGCCTCCGGCGGTCTCGCGACAGCGAGGCCGGACATGAGGATCCTGCTGGTGCACAACAGGTACCGGTCGGCGGCGCCGAGCGGGGAGAACCGCGTCGTCGACCAGGAGCGCGCGGCGCTCTCCGCGCTCGGCCACGACGTCGAGCTGTTCGAGCGGCGCAGCGACGACATCGACGGCTGGTCCACGGCGCGCAAGGCGTCCGTGCCGGCACGCGTGGTGCGGAGCCCCGGCACCCGACGCGACCTGGCGGCGCACCTGCGCCGGTTCCGCCCCGACGTGGCGCACGTGCACAACACCTTCCCGCTGCTCAGCGCGTCGGTCCTGCACGCCTGCCGAGACGAGCACGTGCCCGTCGTCGCGACGCTGCACAACTACAAGCTGCTGTGCGCGAGCGGGGACTTCTTCCGCGCCGGCCAGGTCTGTCACGACTGTGCCGGCGGAGCGGTCCGCCCCGCACTGGTGCACGGGTGCTACCGCGGATCGGCGCTCGCGACGGTGCCGGTCACGGTGGGGACCGTCGCCAACAGGCGTGCGTGGCGCGGGCTGGTGTCCGCGTACATCTTCCTGTCCGAGGCGCAGCGCCTGCTGATGGCCGGGCTCGCGCTGGACGCCGAGCGCGTCTTCGTCAAGCCGAACTTCGTGCCGCGGCCCGACGTGACGCCGCCGCCCGTCAGACGGCGCGCGGTCGCGTACATCGGCCGTCTCGACGAGGCGAAGGGGGTGCCGCTGCTCCTCGACGGGTGGGACCGCTACCGCGCCCTCGCGGGCGACGACGCGATGCGGCTCGTCGTCGCGGGTGGCGGGCCGCTCGCGGATCGCGTCGCGCGGTGGGCAGCTGACCGGCCGTCGGTCGAGCTCGCCGGCCACCTCGACCGGCGCGCGTGCCAGGAGCTGCTCGCCGGCGTGCGGGCCGTGCTGCTCCCCTCCCAGTGGGAGGAGACGTTCGGTCTCGTCGTCGCCGAGGCGATGGCCGTCGGCACGCCGCCCGTCGCGGCGGCGCACGGCTCGTTCCCCGAGCTGGTCACGCCGGGCAGGGACGGCGCGCTGTTCGCTCCCGGCGACCCGGACGACCTGGCCAGGGTCGTCGCGGACGTGGACGCGTATCCCGAGCGCTACGAGTCGTACGGCGGGCGCGGTGCGACGACGTTCGCGGAGCGGTTCGACGTCCGGCACAACCTCGAGCGCCTGCTCGACATCTACCGGTACGCCGTGGCGAACCCCGTGTACGGGGCACCCCGCGCGGCGCCGGTCGTTCGGATGAGGAGCCATGGGTCGAGTTGACGAGCCGGCCGGCGAGGCCAGGCCGGAGCGACGTCCCCGCGCACGCGTGCAGTGGAGGCACCTGCGGACGGCCTCGGTCGCCGCTGTGCTCGTCGCGGTCGTCGGCGCCGCGATGGTCGTCTGGTTCGTGACGAGGTCCACCGAGTCGGCGACACCATCGACGCACGTCCCCTCCACCACGCGGGCGAGTGCGGCACCCGCCACGCCGCCCGCCCGGGTGTGCGGCGACAGCGCACTGCTCGACGGTCCGAGCTCCCCGCCTGCCGGTGCGGTGGCCGTCGGAACCTCGCAGGACCTCGGCAAGGTGACCAAGCGGCATCCCGGGAACACGACGTTCTGGCTCGCACCCGGTGTGCACCGGCTGGGGACCGAGTACTACGACCAGGTGCTTCCCAAGACCGGCAACACCTACATCGGGGCACCCGGCGCGGTACTCGACGGACAGAGGCGCAACAGGTTCGCGTTCGTCGGCTACGCCGAGAAGGTGACCATCAGGCACCTGACCGTCCAGAACTTCGGCTGGCGGGGGAGCAACAGCGACGAGGGCATCATCAACCACGACTCCGGTGCCGACTGGCTCGTCGAACGCAACACGGTGCAGTGGAACGCCGGCGCGGGAGTCATGCTGGGCAGCAGGAACACGTTGCGCACGAACTGCCTGCGTGAGAACGGGCAGTACGGGTTCAGCGCGTACCACCCCGAGAAGATCGTCGACGTCATCGTCGAGGACAACGAGATCGCCGACAACAACGTCGACGACTGGGAGCGGCGTCGGCCCGGGTGCGGATGCTCCGGTGGCGGGAAGTTCTGGATGGTGACCGACGCGGTCGTCAGCGGCAACTGGGTGCACGGCAACAAGAACGCCGGCCTGTGGATGGACACCAACAACGCCGGTTTCTCCATCGAACGCAACTACATCGCGGACAACGACGCCGAGGGCATCCTGTACGAGGCCAGCTACAACGCCGCGATCCGCGACAACACGTTGGTGCGCAACGGACGGGTGCGCGGGCCGCACAACGGCGCGTTCCCGACCGGCGCGATCTACGTGTCGGAGTCGGGAAGCGACCGCCGCGTGCGCACCGCCTTCGCCGACTCGTTCGAGATCACCGGCAACGTGTTCGAGGACAACTGGTCGGGAGTGATCCTCTGGGAGAACGCCGACAGGTTCGCCGGCTCGGACGCCAACCCGGGGATGAACATGAGCACACGGGTCAACCCGGACGTGACGGCCAGGAGCTGCAACAAGGACAACATCGCCAAGAAGCCGTACATCGACGACTGCCGGTGGAAGACGCAGAACGTCCGGGTGCACGGCAACGAGTTCACGTTCAGCCCACGTGCGGTCGGGAAGAACTGCGTCCTGACGAAGGGGTGCGGCTACAACGGGATGTTCGCCAACTGGGGCACCTTCCCCAAGTGGTCGCCGTACCAGCGCGACGCCGTGCAGGACCGGCTCGCGTACGAACAGGACAACCTGTTCTCCGCGAACACCTACGCAGGGCCCTGGTACTTCCTCGCCCACGGGCAGGGCAACCGGGTGAGCTGGGCGACCTGGCAGTCGGCACCGTACAGTCAGGACACGGACAGCGTCATCAAACCGGGCGCGGAGGTGGGACGCTGCGCGAGGGATGACCTTGCCGGGCAGCAGTGCCGTTCGTCGTCGCCACGACAGACGGGAGACTGAGATCCGCAGGCAGGCAGGTCACGCGCGAGTCGCCGGTCATCGTCTGTTCGACGACCGCGACCCGGAGGGCGACGTCCTCGACCTGACGTTCGACAGCCTGCTCGACGACCCCGGTGGCCTCACGAGCGATCTCCGCCGACTGCGGTTCGCCGGGCCGGGCCGGGCGGTGCAGGTGGACGTGCGCGGCATGCTGCACCTCGCCGTCACGGTGCGGGTCCAGCCCGCCGGCGCCTTGGACGGGGAGGTCTGGGTGCGCGACACCGAGGGCCGCTCGTCGCTCGCCGGTGTCTGTGGCTCCGGCTGGACCCCGGTGCGTGCCGGCCTCACCAGCTTCGCCGTCCGCTGGCCGGGCGGCGGACCGGCGCCGGCACGCACGGCCTGGCTCCGCCTCTGACTCGCGTTCGGGGTGACGCTCAGCGCGCGGCGAGCAGTGCGCGCAGCTTCGCCAGGCAGCGTCCGCGGATCGGGCCGATGCTGCCGATGGGCATGCCGAGGGTCGCCGAGATCTCCGCGTACGACATCGGCGGGTCGGCGCTACTGAGGCGGAGCAGCTCCTGCCAGCGGTCGGGAAGCGCCTGCATCGCCTCGCGTACGTCCCGCACCTTCTCGTCGGTCAGCAGGCGTTCGTCGACGCCGGGGTCGGTGCCAGCGACCGCCTCCATGCCGGCGTCGTCGTACGTGAGCAGCATGCGCTTGCGCAGCGCGATGACCCGCAGGCACTCGCGTCGCGCCGTCGTCGTGAGCCAGGCGGCGGTCCGCGTGGGATCGATGCGGTCGATGTGCTCCAGCAGGCGCAGCCAGGTGGTCTGCGCGACGTCGGAGGCGTCGCTGTCACTGAGCCGGAAGTCACGGGTCACCGCCCAGACCAGCCTCGCGTACTTGTCGACGAGGTGGTCCCATGCCGAGCGGTCGCCGTCACGGGCCTGCCGGACGAGGTCGGCAGGGTCGTGCGACCCGCTCGTACGCAAGGAGCCCATCAGTACGCACCCGACTTCCTCAGGACGGCGCCGAACGTTCGGCAGATGATCAGCAGGTCGAGGAGGAGCGACCAGCGCTCGACGTAGCGGATGTCGAGTCGTACGGCCTCCTCCCAGGCGAGGTCGGAACGTCCGCTGACCTGCCACAGGCCGGTGATGCCGGGCCGGACGGCGAACCGCCGGTGGACGTCGCGCTCGTACTGCGCGACCTCGCGTGGCAGCGGCGGACGGGGACCGACCAGGGACATGTGTCCGAGCAGGACGTTGACGAGCTGGGGCAGCTCGTCGAGGGAGTAGCGGCGGATGAAGCGGCCCACCGCGGTGACGCGCGGGTCGTCGCGCATCTTGAACAGCACGCCCCCGGTGTCGCTCATCTCGAGCATCCGGTCGAGCCGGTCCTCGGCGCCGACGTACATGCTCCGGAACTTGAGCATCGGGAACGCGTTGCCGTCGTAGCCGATCCGCACCTGCCGGAAGAAGACCGGACCGCGGTCGGTGAGCTTGATGGCGGCGGCGATGACGAGCATCACGGGGAGCAGGACGAGGAGGCCGAGAGCCGCTCCGGCGCGGTCGAAGCCCGTCTTCAGCATTCGGCGCCAGTGGGTCAGCTCGGTGTGCTCGACGTGGAGCAGCGGGAGGTCGGCCACCGGTCGTACCGTGACGCGCGGTCCCGCGACGTCGAGCAGCGCCGGCGCCACGAGCAGCTCGGTGTCGGTCTTCTCCAGCTCCCAGGCCAGTCGCCGCAGCGCGATCCCGTCGAGCTCGGGGCAGGCGAGCACGACGACCACGTCGGCGCCGGTCCGTTCGACGGCGGAGACGACGTCGTCGAAGTCACCGAGCACCGGGAGTGGGCAGTCCGCGATCTTGCCGCCGGACGCCGCGGCGTGCGCCTTCGGCAGGCACGCGCCGACGAGGTCGAGTCCGTGACGGGGGTTCGCCTGCAGGGTGCGGAAGAGCGTGGTGGTGCCGAGCTCGTAACCGACCGCGATCGCGCGGTGCATGCAGTCGCCGCGTAGGGCACGGCGCTTCTGCAGCTGTCGCCGCCAGGCGTACCGCATGCCGAGGGTCGCGAGCGTGACGGTCGGGATGCTCAGCAGGACCCAGCCTCGCGCGACCTCGATCTTGCCGGCGTACGACACCAGTGCGATGGCGACCATCAGCACGCCACCCGCGACGATGACCCTGCGGAACTCCTCGGTGCCGACGAACAGGAAGCGTGCCTCGTGCGCGCGGACGAGCGAGAGGAGGACGACCCAGACGAACGGGAAGACGAGGGTGCACAGGAGGTAGGCGACGGAGAAGCGGCTCGGGTCGCCGAACCGGATCGTGAACGCCATCGCCGCAGCGACCGCGCCGACGGCCAGGTCGGTGACGAGGATCCCCCGCCGGTACCTCGACTGCCAGTACGCGACGTGGCGGCGCAGCTGCTCGGCGGACCGGTCGGCGAGAACGCCGACCCCATCGGGATGGTTCGTGGCGCCTTCGAGTACGGACACCCCGGGCCCCCTCTCGAACCGGTGGGTCTTCGGCACAGCGCTCCCGACTCGTCGCCGACGGCGACGAGTGGGAGCTGTGCAGGTCTGGTGGGAGAGGGCCTTACCTTCGGTGATCCCCTGGCTCGGTCCCGCCACCGATTGGAATCTTTCACACGGGTCGCCGGCGTAAATCCGCATTCGCGGGAACGGTGTTTACTCCGACGGAGCGTCACTCAGGGCATCGAGATTGCGACCGCGCAACGAAAGGTGGATAGCTTTCCGTTATCGGCCGGTCGCAAAATGACGCCGCCGACGCTCGGGTCGCCGTTCGACCGCCTTGCGGTCGGAGTGACGTGACTGGCCTGCGAGTGCCGTGATGTCCCTGCGTGTGCGAGTGTGCGCAGAAGTGAGTGTTGCATCGCCCCGGCGTCGAACGGTCACGCCTGGTGCGTGTTGAATATGTGACCACTCGATGGATCTTCTATGACCACAGGGCTAATATGTATTTCGGGACTTTGGTCCCGGGTGCGTGCGGATAACTGCGAAAAGCAACGCAACTGCCGCGTCGAGGTACCTACGGTGACGGGCGAGCTCGAAGGGACCGGAAGTGTCAAAGACCGCACCGAGCCGGACGCCATGTGCTACAGAGGTCGGACCCGCGGGACGTACCTGTCTCCCTCAGCCGCGCAGGGCGGCCAGCGCGCCGGGGATGTCGTCGACGGTGATGGCGTCGACGCCCGCGGCCACGTACGGGTCGAGGTCCGCCGGCGCCGGCGACCAGACACCCAGCTCGAGGCCGCACTCGCGGGCGATGGCGACGACGTCCGCCGGGTCGCGCCGGCTCGGCAGCGTCACCGGGTCGTAGGTCGTCGTGTGGGCCATCAGCACCCGCGCGCCGAGGTGGCGCGCAGACGCCACGGCCATGTCGAGCGGGTAGGCCATCCACGTGATGTAGCCGAGCGGGATACCCGGCACGCGCTCCCTGATGGTCGTCAGGCTGACGGGGTCGAACGACGTCGCCAGCAGCGGGCGCCTGTCACGTTCCCTTTCCAGGACGGGGCAGAGGAGCGCTGCGGGTGTGCGGTCGGGGTGGACGAGGGCGTCCTCGGCCGACGGCTTGACCTCGATGTCGAGACCGACCGTCACCGGTACCGCCTCGATCGCCTCGTCGAGCGTGATGATGCCCAGCGCGCCGAGCTCCGCCGCCGTGTGCTCGACGACGAGCGTGCCGTCGGACCACGCCGGGTCGTGCAGCACCACCAGCTCGTCGTCGGCCGTCCGACGTGCGTCGATCTCGATCCAGTCGACGCCGGCCTCGGCGGCCGCGCGCAGCGACTCGACGGTGTTCTCCGTCGGCCGCCCCTCGGCGTTCTTGCCGAAGCCCCGGTGACCGATGACCGCAGGCCGCTCGTGGAAGAGGCGATTGTCCATCTGCCCACCCTATGAAAGCCTGCTCGTCCGGACGTGCCCACCCGGCGCCGGCGAGGGGATGGACGACACGTGGCCGACGCTCGGTTCGACGTCGAGAGGGGGCTCCTCCTCCTCACCACCGCCGGGACGAGCTACGTCGCCGCGCTCACCGATGCCTACGGTCCCCCGGACACCCTGGTCGGTGCGTACACCGGGCCGGTCGTCGGGCTCGACGCCGCCGACGACATCGCGCGGCTCGACCGGCGGCCGCCACCTCGGGGCCGGGGCTTCGAGTCCGAGCTCGACGGGCGCGAGGAGTACCCGGTGGCCGGGGGAGTCCGGTTCGGGCTGCCCGCCCTGTCGGTGACGTTCGGCGGCGGCGTCCGCGCGGTCGAGTGGCGGTTCCGCGGGCACCGCGAGCACGCCTCGGACGGCTCGCACACGGTCGAGCTCGACTTCGCCGACCGCACGTTCCCGCTCGCCGTCACGCTGGCGTACCGCGTCCACGACGACAGCGACGTCGTCGAGCGCTGGACGGCAGTCACGCACACTGCAGCCGGCGGCGAGCCGGTCGACCTGCACCGGCTCGACTCCGCCGCGTACCGCGTGCCGCATCTCGCGGACTACCGACTGAGCCATCTCGTCGGACGCTGGGGCGCGGAGACGCAACTGCGCCGCACCGCGCTGCCGATCGGCGAGACCGTGCTGACCAGCCGGCACGGGGTGAGCAGCCACCACGCCAACCCGTGGTACGCGATCGACGACGGCACCGCGACCGAGGACAGCGGAGTCGTGTACTCCGGCGCGCTGGCGTGGAGCGGGTCGTGGCGGATCGCGGTGCAGCGGCTGCCCAGTGGGCGCGTGCAGGTGCTCGGCGGGTTCGGCCACGAGGGCTTCGGCCCGTACCGCCTCGCCCCCGGCGAGACGCTCACCACGCCGGTCTTCGCGAGCCTGTACTCCGCCGGCGGCTTCGGCGCGGCGAGCCGCGCCTGGCACGCGTACACGCTCGCCCACGTGCTGCCGCGCGCCGACGAGGTGCGTCCCGTGCTGTACAACTCGTGGGAGGCCACCCTCTTCGACGTGAACCAGGCCAACCAGGAGGCGCTCGCCGAGCGCGCCGCCCGGCTCGGCGCGGAGCTGTTCGTCGTCGACGACGGCTGGTTCGGCGCGCGCACCAGCGACCGCGCCGGCCTCGGCGACTGGACCGTCAACACCGGCAGGTTCCCCGACGGGCTCGGCCCGCTCATCGCGCGGGTGCGCGCGCTCGGCATGGACTTCGGCATCTGGGTCGAGCCGGAGATGGTCAACCCCGACAGCGACCTCTACCGCGCCCACCCGGACTGGGTGTACCACTTCCCCGACCGCACCCGTCACGAGATGCGCCACCAGCTCGTACTCAACCTGGCGCGGCCGGACGTCGCCGAGTGGATGTACGAGCAGCTGCACACCTTGCTCTCCGACCACGACATCAGCTTCGTCAAGTGGGACATGAACCGGCCGTTCACCGAGGCGGGCTGGCCGGACGAGGGGCGTAACCCCGACCGGCTGTGGCTCGACCACGTCCATCACCTGCACACCGTCCTCGACCGGCTGCGCGCGGCGCATCCGGAGGTCGCGTTCGAGTCGTGCTCGGGCGGCGGCGGGCGCGTCGACCTCGGCATCCTCGGGCGTACCGACCAGGTGTGGACGTCCGACAACACCGACGGGAGCGACCGCCTCGTCATCCAGCACGGGTTCAGCCAGCTCTACCCCGCGCGGGTGATGACCTGCTGGGTCACCGACGTGCCCAACTTCCTGACCAGCCGCTCGGTGTCGCTGCGGTACCGCTTCCACGCCGCCATGTGCGGGGTGCTGGGCATCGGTGGTGACCTGGCGCAGTGGACCGACGCCGACCTCGCCGAGGCGGCCGACCTCGTCGACACGTACAAGCGGATCCGTCCCGTCGTCCAGCACGGACGCCAGTACCGGCTGAGCCCGCCGGAGTCCGGGCTCACCGTCGTGCAGTACGTCTCGGCGGCCGGCGACGAGGCTGTTGTCTTCGGGTTCCTCGAGACCGGCCGGTTCGGCGAGCGTCCCGCGCCGGTCCGCCTCGCCGGCCTCGACCCGGCCGCGCGCTACGTCGTCGTCGACGGCGACGACCAGGTGCTCTCCGGCGCGGCGCTGCTGCACCACGGCCTGCCCCTCGACCTCGCCGGCACGCACGCGAGCGAGCTGGTCCACCTGGTCGCCGTGCCCGGCTGAGGCACGCCGGTGCGTGCTTCACCTCACGAAGGTGGACTTCACCTCGTCCCTGCACGAGGTGAAGTCGGCGTTGATCACGTCAACCACTGGGGGACCCTGGCGGGCCATCCCCTACGGGTGAAAAGTAGGGGGTGGCCCGCGGTGTCCCTGGCGACGGCGTGATCACAACGGTGCGGTAGAGCCCGCACGTCAACCTGCCGCTGGGGTC